>JAIOSN010000255.1 GCA_021107605.1 Anaerolineae bacterium
ACACGGTTGTGGACAACCTGATCCAGAGTAACTATCAGGGGCCAGTCTATCCCATCAATCCCAAGGAAGATGAAATTCAAGGGTTCAAGGCGTATTCTTCAGTCTTAGATGTGCCAGGTGAGATTGATGCAGCGGTCGTTGTCATCCCCGCAAAATTTGTGCCTCAGATAGCTGAAGAATGTGGAAAGAAAGGGGTTAAGGGCTTACTCGTCATCGCTTCCGGATTTAGCGAAGTCGGCTATGTTGACTTGGAACTTCAGGTGGTAAAGGCTGCGCAGCAATACGGCATGCGCGTGTTAGGCCCCAACATCGTAGGGGTACTCTCCAACTCCGATAATTGCAACGCTTCGTTCGCGCCCGGACTGCCCTTGCCGGGGAAAGCGGCGCTAGGCTCCCAGAGTGGCGCGCTCTTGATCGCGATGGATACCGCCAGCTACACCCGCCGGGTAGGTTTCGACAAGATGATTTCTATCGGCAATATGTCCGATGTAAATTTCGGTGACATGATCGATTGGCTTGATAAGGACGAAAACACGACTTGTATCTCTTTCTACATTGAGGGATTGCAAGATGGACAACATTTCATCAGGGCCGCCCGTAACGCACACAAACCCATCATCGCCTTGAAAGCCGGCACCTCCGCCCACGGCGCGGTAGCCGCAGCCTCGCACACCGGCTCGCTGGCCGGCTCTGGCAAAATCTACACCTCCGCCTTCAAACAAGCTGGCGTAGTGCAAGCCGCTAATCTGAACAACCTCTTTGACCGGACGCAAGCTCTCTCACTCCAGCCACCGATGGAAGGCGACAATCTACTGATCATCACCAATGGTGGTGGTGTGGGCGTATTAGCCACTGACGCGGCAGAGCATTCAGGGCTACCATTGCACTTTGCACCTGCTGATTTACAAGCCGGTTTGCAGAAACATATGCCGTCGTTCGGCTCCGCCAAGAACCCGGTTGATATGACCGGTATGGCCGGCAGAGAGTGGTATCAAGATGCCGTTCAATTTGCGCTCTCCCACGATTGGGTTGATGGCTTAGCGGTACTCTACTGCGAGACCGCGATGACCGCTCCGTTAGAGATCGCCAAGGGGATCAAAGCAGCCGTAGAAGCTGCGGGCGCCCATCAAAAACCGATCTCTGTCTCTTTTGTCGGCGGCAAAGATTCACAAGCGGCGACGCGCTGGTTAGTCGAAGCCGGTATCCCGACCTACAATGCCCCAGATACCGCTGTTAATGCCCTCGCCGCACTGCGCGAGTACGCTGAGAGCCAAAAACTATCCGCCGTTAAATTTAAGCCGTTCGCGGATGTGAATGAAGTAGTCGCGCGCGAAATCATCGCGCAGGTGCGCGCTGAAGGCCGCACTGGCATGACAGAGATTGAATCCAAGAATATCTTCAAAGCCTACGGCTTACCGGTCGCAGATACCCGGCTGGCAACCAGTGAAGAGGAAGCGGTGCAGTTAGCCGAAGATATCGGCTACCCCATCGTGATGAAGATCATGTCTCCCGATATCCTGCACAAATCTGATGCTGGTGGCGTGAAAGTAGACGTGAATGGGGAAGCCGCAGTACGCGAGGCTTACCAGACCATCTTGACGAACGCCAAAGCATACAAAGCCGAGGCCGACATCCGAGGCATCGTAGTGCAGGAAATGGCGCCCTGGGCCACTGAGGTTATCTTAGGTTCTATCAATGATCCCACCTTTGGCCCAACCTTGATGTTCGGTTTGGGCGGCATCTTCGTGGAAATCCTCAAGGACGTTACTTTCCGTGTGGCGCCGGTTTCCCCGGAACAGAGTGTCAAGATGTTAGACGACATCAAAGGCGCGCCGATTCTGAAAGGCGCTCGCGGTGAAGAGCCGCGCGATCGCATAGCGCTCTCCGAGGTGTTGAGCCGTTACTCCCAGATGATTGTGGACCTGGGCGATGAGGTCAATGAATCAGATGCTAACCCCGTCTTGGTCTACGCAGAGGGCAAAGGCGTCATCGTCGTGGATGCGCGCGTTATCTTGAAAGAAGCCTAAGTCAATTTGGCTCAGTAAACAATCATACCCGCCGGGATAAATCCCGGCGGGCTGTTGCTAGACTCAGGTATTTAATCCCAGATTCTTAGCTTGGGACGGTCTCCCGACCATGCCCAGGCTCTTTTTACATGAATCTGTAGATCTGTGCTACAGATTCATGTGTACAACTTAAGGTTACCCTAAGAGATTGGTTTCATCTACTTCTATTCATACCACGCCCAGGCATGAATTTTCAAGTAACTTGCAGGGACATTGAAGCCCGTACACACATCCCGGTTCTGTATCTGCAAATAGTAGTTATTAGAACCATAAGGAGTCCAACCAGTATCAGAAGCATAGTAATGATCCCAACTGAGTGGACTACTCCACACACCAATATTTGTTAGATACAAATGTGCAGTGCGACTACTGGTAATTGAGGGTAATCCAAACCAAACTGCATTCTCAATTTTATGATTAGGATAGAATGCCTCGCACTTCCAACCAGGCATATTGGGAGTAGTAGAACCACCGGGCCAAGGGTAGGTATCATTATGAGTTTTAGCATTGCCATAGTAATCGGCCCAAGCCCATCATCAAGGCATAACATCACCTTTCTCTAATACAGTAGCCACATTATCATCCGACTCTTCTGCATTCTCTGTCTGAGATGATAGCTCGGCTATTTTCCTGGAAAAGTAGGTGCGTTCCTCTGATTGACGTTCACCTGGCGCATCAGCAATCTGTGCAAGAAAAGTCCTGAAATCAGCAAGCGCCTTATCCAAATCTCCCCATTGCTCGTAAGCAAGCCCACGGTTCTTAACAAAGTCAGCGGACGTAGGGGAAATCTCGAGCGCCGCGGTGTAATCTGCGATGGCCAATTCGTATTCTCCTAGGCGAGCATAGGCAACCCCACGGTTATTGTAGGTTACAGACACATCACTGGAACGCTGTTCCAAATCTGCCGTAAACCCTCGAATAGCCTTACGTAACAGTTGCCGCTGCCGATTTTCGTCCTTCTGGGCTGTGGCATTCTGCAATATCCGAGCAGCTCCCATATATTCGGTGCTGTAAATGATCCCAGAGCCGGTCTCAACAGGTGGCGGAAGAAAGGCGTCAGCCAGCGCCGAGGCGTCCTCTCCGCTACACCCCGCCACGGACATCAACAATACCAGCAGAAATGCTATACAATTTTTAGTTCTCCCTCGTTCTTGCATCGTTATCCTCCTACATATCAGCAACTCTGCCCACGCCCACCACCTTGATGTCCTGCGCGGCGGACAAGATCGTACAGATGCCCTCGCGTGTCACGGGATGGTCGTCAGCTATCACGACGCGGATAGTTGGCTCTGTTGCACTCATTACGCCTCCTTTCGTTTGGCCAACACAATTATATCCAAACTTTCACTACGGTCAATCACGCCTCCATTTGCCCAAAGCCGCCATCCGCCTTATAATGCCTCCTATGACTAAATTTACACGACGAGAATTTCTAAAATTGAGTGCCCTTTCATTGGTATCATTCTTTGTTCCCCCAGGGTTGACCTCAGAGATAGTACCGGTCGGTTCCCGTGATAACTTGATGCAGTCGCCGCCCGCCGCATTGGGACGCATCACCTCGTGGCGGCAATCTGTGCGCCGGAGCCCCACTCCTACAGCTGAATTGCAAGCTTACAGAAAATACAACGAGATTATTCCTCTTTATTCAGCGGTGGAGGGGGAAGCGCCCTGGCGTAGCAACCCCATTTGGTATCGTACTCGGGACGGCTTCATTCATAGCGGTTACGTGCAACCGGTCAAAAATCAACCACAGAGCGAGGTACTGAAGTCGGTGCCGGAACCGGGTTTTTGGGGAGAGATCTCTGTGCCCATCGCTGAAGCGCGGCGGCAGCCAGCGAGCGCTTATATCTCTCGGCGCCTGTACTATGGCACCATCTACCGCGTGACAGACACCGTCGCCGATGAGAATGGGAACTGGTGGTATCGCTTGCAAGAAGGGCTATCTCGCTCGCCCAATCTTTACGTGCGGAGTACCACCTTACGGCGGTTGTCCCCGCACGATCTGGCTCCGATCTCACCAGGGCGGGTGGATAAATGGATCCAGATCGATAGAAGCAAACAGACGCTGATCTGTTTCGAGGGACGGCGAGAAGTCTATCATACCTCGGTGGCCACCGGCATGTTGACGTTGGAGACTATCACCCCACGCGGTTCATACCGCGTGATCATCAAACGCCATACCCGGCACATGGTAGGCGGAGAAGGCGCGGATGAATATGATCTGCCGGGGGTCGCTTTCCCCGTATATTTCACCGGGAGCGGGATAGCCATCCACGGCACCTACTGGCACAATGACTTTGGCCGTCCCAAGAGCCACGGCTGTATCAACGTCCGCAATCAGGATGCCAAGTGGATCTTCCGCTGGGTAGATCCGGTCACGCCCTACGATACGTACTCTCAAGATGTGGAGCCGGGAGCAGGCACGCGCGTAGAGGTAGTATAGCTTATTAACCTGATAGCTTCAAAATAGGACGCAGATGAACGCGGATAAAAATACTTTCTAAGGGAAAATATCAAAAGATCTGCGTTTTTCTGCGCAAATCTGCGTCCAAAATTCAAAATGCTGAGTATAGCAGCTTAACTACTCATTCCCCTTATGTTTACCCAAGTGACGCTCCAGAGCGCTCACCAGCAACGAAGGCCCAATGGTCATCACCAAGTAGATGAAGGCTACCACGTTGTACGTCTCGAAAAATTTAAAGGTAGAAGCTGAATAAACTTTGCCTAGCTGAGTAATGTCCTGCACCCCGAAGGTGGAGACCAGGGAAGAGCTTTTGATCATCGCCACG
>JAIOSN010000329.1 GCA_021107605.1 Anaerolineae bacterium
CCCGCAAGCGCTTGTTGTTGGAGTGAGATAAACAGCAGGTAAGGGAAGAGAAAGCCCGCCGTCACAATGCCCAGCCAGGGGCCACGACTGCGTGAGTACCAGATGGTGAGCAGTTGCACCGCCAAGATGAAGATGTAGCTGGAGGCGCGCAAAATATCGCTGATCCGCGCTTTTTCGCGGCCCATAATGTCGCGGAAGCTCTCCACGATCCGCATGGCGGTCAGGGGCACGATCATGATCAGATAGGCGGCCACAAAGATAGCGTTCCCCATGTTGGAGGCCACGCGAGTTTGCACGTCTCCAGCCCAGGGCAACGGATCCAAGCCATTATGTTGGACAATGCCGTAGAGCGCGACAGGCAAGCTGCTCAAGATAAGCGTCGTAAATAAGCGGCTCAACTGGGCGCGGGTCCGCAAACTGGTCAGGATGGCGAAAAAGATCACCAGATAGCCGAAGAGGGTGAAAGTGCCCTGTAATCGCTGGTAGGAACCGACGAAACTCGTATAGGGAACTAGCGAGAAGAACGAACTGACAATGTAGAGCACCATCGTCAAGAGTGCAGGAAGCACCAATGGCGTGCGCCAGGAGAAACAGAGCGGCTGTTGCTTCTGCATTATCTCTTCTAAGAAACGGACCAGCCAGAGAACGGCCATGACCACCGCCAATGAGCGGAGTGAGGTCAATTTATCCGGCTCAAAGACCCGGCTTGAATAGACGTTAAAAAAGACCGGGGTGATAATGATTCCGATCAGCCAACCGGCCTCCAAAGCGCTATCACAAAAAAGACTGAGTTTGGATGCCAATGTAGCTACTTTAGCATTTTACATCTGGTTCTCTCTCCTCTTCGATAAATTGTCAGCAAATAACCCAGCTATGATACCGTAGCAAGACAAAAAAACAAGGCTCTTTAGGAATGCGCGTGGTTGAGTTAAAATCAACCACGGATTTCACGGATTAGCACGGAAAAAAGTAAACAATCAGTGTAATCCGTGTAATCTGTGGTGAAAAGTCTACGTCGCGGGGCACTTACCACGCCCAGTCCCCGAGACCCTAAAACAAGATAGCGAGGTTGCGGCTTGTTCTCTGGATGTGGATGTATACATCAGAGAGAGTGTCGCTCCTCGCATTTACACATGCTCAATTCGAGCTACTGGTCCTACCAGGATGACCAAGAGATCATTGACGTTGGTCCCCGTAGGGCCCAGGCGGAGCAGGTCGCCGGTGGCTGCCAGGAACGGATAGGCGTCATTCTGATCCAGCGCAGCTTGCGGATCCAGGCCCAATTCACGCGCGCGCTGTACCGTGGAACCATCCACCACCGCGCCGGCCGCGTCGGTGGGGCCATCGGTGCCATCCGTGGCCAGCGCCATGATGGCAATCTCCTCCCAGCCGGCTAACGCTTGCGCGGCCGCCAGCGCCAGCTCCTGGTTACGCCCGCCTTTGCCTGTGCCGCGTACTGTCACCGTCGTCTCGCCACCCCAGACCAGACAAGCCGGCGGAGCGAGCGGGTCGCCGTGACGCCGGATGCCCTTAGCCAGCGTGGCAGCTAGCTGCGCCGCCTCTCGCGCCTCGCCCTCCACGAACGTCGTCAACAGGAGAGCCTGGTAGCCTAACCGGCGCGCCGTATCTACCGCCGCCAGCGCGGCCTGGCGATTGGAGCCGATAATCTGATTATGCACTCGTTCAAAGAGCACCGCGCCTGGTTTGGGAGTCTCCGGTCGCTCTCCCGCTAATCCAGCGCGCAAGTGCATGCGCACCGCTGTGGGCGCCTCTGGCCGCAAGCCGTACCGTCCCAACACGGCCCAGGCATCGGCATAGGTGGTGGGATCCGGCACGGTCGGGCCAGAAGCGATGACGTCTAGCGGATCGCCCACCACGTCCGAGAGAATTAGGGCGACCAGCGGCGCAGGAGCTGCCGCGCGCGCCAATTGGCCGCCCTTGAGACGCGAAAGGTGCTTGCGCACCGCGTTGAGCTCGGTTATCGTGGCCCCGGAGCGCAAGAGCAATTCCGTGGTGGCCTGCAATTCTGGCAACGTCACCCCGTGGACGGGCAACGGTAGCAGCGCGGAGCCGCCACCGGAGAGCAATACCAGTACCAAATCGCGCGGCGAGCTCTCCGCCAACAGCTCTAACATCGCGGCGGCTCCGTGATGTCCAGCCTCATCAGGGACGGGATGCCCAGCTTCGATCACCGGGACTCGCGCAGGCAGCTTGGCACTGGTGGCATGCTCGTACTTCGTCACCACGAGTCCTGTCTCAAGATGCGCGCCCAAGAGCTCCACCGCTGCCTCGGCCAGGGGCACCGCGGCCTTGCCGGCACTGAGGAGCAGGACTCGTTCCAACTCTGCCAGCGGCCAACTCTCTCCCGCGACGCGCAATTCCCCCTCAACTATTTGGAGGTGGCGGCGTACTGCTGCTGCGGGATCAACCGCGCTCAGAGCCGCTTGCCGTATCTCTTTTAGATCGTTACGTAACATGGGGATTCCTTAGTCTGAGGAGCAAGAAAAATTTCACCACAGAGGCACGGAGAGCGCAGAGATTTTAAACTTGGCTCCGTTGCAAAAAGTTAGTTCTCCGCAAAGACGCCAAGACGCTAAGAAAAATTTAGTAATACCAGTCAAAAAGTTAATTCTCTGAAGGTTAATTTTCAAATCTTTGCGCCTTCGCGTCTTTGCGGCAAAAACACTCTTCCTCTGGGGAAGTCATGTTTACCATAAAATTTATGTTTTTCTCTGTGTCTCTGTGGTGAACTATTCTTTTCAGTTGCCAGTCTCCGAGGAGACCCATTCCGCGTAATCTTGTCCCAAAATGACGATAATATCATATTCTGCTGTGGGATTGTCTCCATTGACGATGGCGGATTGCGGCGCACCCAATAATTCCACGAGCCGTTGAGCCAATACTGGCTTATTGCGGTTGAGAATAATTATCGATTCGGCGTAATCCTGCCGGTCTGCGTTAGCATAGTTGGCAACCTGCACATCATGCTGATGTAGATATTCCCTGGTGGCGCCCGCTAACCCAGGCGTCAACGTGCCGTTGAGTATCGAGAGCGTGGCGGTTTCTTCTTCCGAGTCGCTGGCAGCACCAGGTTCAGGGCCGATCCCAAAGATGTAATCCCGTTTTTGGCGCATCCGTTCGCGGATGGGGACTAACACCTGAGCATCATCGGGGGTAGTCCAGTTCTCTGTGCAACTCTCATCCACAACTGCGAACCGAATATCATCGCGGTTGATCTGGCTGGCCAGCCTAGCTAGAGCAATCATCTGATCCAACTTAAAATCGGTGCTGATGGAAGATTCCACCATGGCGTAGAGTTCAGGAGCTCTGGTGATCAGCTTGCTCAAGACGGACGGTTGCATCGCTTTGTCTAAGATGGCTAATATCACTTGCTGTTGCCGCCGCGCGCGGTCAAAATCCCCATGCCCGGAGTGCCGCGTGCGCGCATATTTGAGCGCTATCTCCCCCTCAAAATTATGTTGCCCGGCTTCGACGTAGAGTGGATCGTGACCATGATTGGCATCGGGGTACTCAGGATCGTCAATGGTTTCCTCGACGTAGATATCTATGCCCCCGATCTCATTTACGATATCGATGAAAGCTTGGAAATTGACCCGGACGTAATGATCCAGCTCTATGCCCAGATTCTGTTCCACCGTCTCCACGGCTAGGGCCGGGCCGCCACCGGGATAATCATCGACTTGCCCGATGGCGTGAGCCGTGTTGATACGATTGGATTGGTAGCCGGGGATTTCGACCCAAATATCACGGGGAATGGAGAGCATGCCAGCTTGTAACGTCACCGGGTCCAAGGTGAGGACGATCATGGTATCCGTGCGCCAGGCCACCTCATCCCATTGTGCCCGTTCGTCAATGCCCAAGAGCAGGATGGAGAGGCGTTCGGTGCCGGTCCAGCTAGGTAGCGGTTCTCCTTCTTCATATTCCACATTTATACTCGGCCCCTTATCTCTGGTGGTAAAGATGGGGAGCATCTCCGAACGGGCGGCCATCTCTCGCACCCTGGTGAAGGTGACCAGATTAGCGATCAGGAGAATGAGCAGGGAGATTAGAACTAACCGGCCGCGTACCAATAAGTGGAAATGTTTTGGTCTCTTTTTTGACATGGGGAAGATTATACCATCAGTTTACTGGAGAGAAGATAGCTCACCAGAGAGACACGGAGAAAAAAAGGGGTAGGTAAAAGAATTGGCCTGGTCTGTACTGAAAAAGGTTGGTCGCCGCCAAGACGATACGCCGCTAAG
>JAIOSN010000328.1 GCA_021107605.1 Anaerolineae bacterium
AAGGGCACGGAGAGGTTAGCCATTAGCGGTTAGCGATTTGCTACAAGGACTAACCGCAATACGCTTCAGTTAAGATTTCCGCAGTCTGGGCGTCCTTAAAGTCTTCGTGCCTTTGCGCCTTAGCGGTAAAATACTTGGTTTTTTCAGTAGAATCAAGATTGCCGCCTGGAAAGATTACAAATATCATCTAATGTTTACTCCGCCTGCCCATTGTATGCCAGAGTTCAAGTGCTATACTTTCAGTTAGTTTGGGTGCGCTTCAAATGAGTTGAGAGCTCTGTCCGAGTTGCGTGTTCTGTAAATTTTCTCAACTCGCTACCAGAAATTTAACTGCAATGAAACGTACCCTGGTCAATTAGAGCTAAAGGAGCTATTATGGCAACTATGCAGGCAGTTGTTAAGAGTATCCCCGGGCCAGGCATGGAGCTGGTCTCCAAGCCCATTCCCCGGCCGGGGCCGCGTGAGGTGCTTATCAAGGTACAAGCCACTTCGATTTGCGGCACGGATGTCCATATTTATCATTGGGATAAGTGGTCGCAAGGGCGCATTAAACCCCCGCTCACCATCGGGCATGAGTTCGCGGGCGTGGTGGTGGAGTTGGGCAGTGCGGTAGCTGCGGCGGAAGCGGCGGTGGGCGATTTTGTCTCGGCGGAGAGCCATATCGTCTGTGGTGTCTGCCAGCAATGCAAGTTGGGTAAGGCGCACGTTTGCCCGCAGACCAGCATTATCGGTGTGGATGTGGATGGTTGTTATGCGGAATACATCACCATCCCGGTTGAGAATGTCTGGAAAAATCCGCCTGATATGCCTTTGCCCGTAGCCAGTTTGCAAGAGAATTTCGGCAACTCGGTCCATACCGTCTCGGCGGTGGATGTGCGGGCCAGAACGGTGTTGATCACCGGTTGCGGCCCCGCTGGGCTGATGGCGATTCCCGTGGCGCGGGCTTTCGGGGCGGAGATGATTGTCGTCACTGATCTCAGTCCCTACCGGTTGGAACTGGCCCGCAAGGTGGGGGCCGATTTGGCACTCAATCCACGTGAAGATGAGGTGGTTGCCCGCGCTCAAGATCTGGTGCGTGGCAAGGGGTTCGATGTCTTGTTGGAGATGGCCGGGGTGGCGCCGGCGTTGGTGCAGGGGTTGAGCTTGCTCAAACACGGTGGTGAGGCTGCGCTGCTGGGATTAGCTACCGGTGTACTCCCTGCTTTTGACATGAATAACTTAGTGATTATGAAAGGCATCACCATCCATGGGATTGCGGGGCGCCGTCTCTGGGAAAATTGGTACCAGATGCGTGCGCTACTTGCCTCCGGCGCGGTGGATCTCAGCCCGATCATCACCCACGAGTTCCCCTTGAGCCGCTGGCAGGAGGCGATGGAGACGATGGCTTCCGGTCAGAGTGGCAAAATTGTGATGTATCCGGGATAGACGGTAGGCAGTAGGCAGGGCTATGTAGCTGAGGTTTCCTAAAATAGTCGATAGTCGGGTAGTCAGTAGTCGATAGACGGGACAATGTAGCCGAGGTTTCCATACCTCGTTTGCCATCCCTCATCACTAATCACCAATCACTAAAATAAGGAGAAAAGAAGATGCAACGCGATCCAATTAAATACTTAGCAGAAAAATACCGGCATTTACATGAACAAGGTTTGACCTGGGAACCGCGCGAGCTCCAGAGTGCCAATCAACCGCTCTCCACTTTTGATGGACGTGAGGTGTTGGTTTTCTGTTCCAACAATTACCTCAACTTATCTACTCATCCGCAAGTGGTGCAGGCGATGATTGCGGCCACCAAGAAGTACGGGGCCGGGGCCGGCAGTGACCGCTCTATTGCGGGCGATACGTCATTGCACCGGGAGTTGGACGAGCGGTTGGCGGCTTTCAAGGGTGCGCCGGCTTCCCTGACTTTTCAGACCGGCTTTATGACCAATCAAGGGGTGCTGGCGCAGTTAGGCGGGCAGGGCGACCTATACATCTCGGATGAGCTGAATCACGGTTCCATCATTGATGGGATACGGTTGACCAAAGCCGCACGCGCTATCTACCGGCACAAGGATGTTGACGATCTGCAGCGGATTTTGGAGGAAGCGGAGACTCAGCGGCCGGCCTACAAGCATATCTGGATTGTCACGGATGGTGTCTTTAGCATGGATGGCGACCTGGCCCCGTTACCGGCCATCGCGGAACTCGCGGCGGAGCATGGGGCGGGCGTCTACGTGGACGACGCGCACGGTGAAGGCGTGTTGGGGGAGGGTGGACGGGGGATAGTCAACCACTTCGGTCTCACGAGCGACCAGATCCACGCCGAGATGGGGACTTTCTCCAAGGCTTTCGGGATCGTTGGCGGGCATATAAGCGGTAGCAAAGAGCTGATCAAGATAGCGATGAACACCACGCGCACCTGGCTGCTCAGCGGCGCGCTGCCGCCCGGCGTGGCCGCTGCGACTATCGCCGCTATTGATGTGATGGAGAAGCATCCGGAGCGCGTGGAACGTCTCTGGGAAAACCGCGATTACTTCCTCGACCAGATGCAGGCGCTGGGGTTTGATACGGGTAACAGTGAGACGCCCATCGTGCCGATTATGTGCGGTGAGAGGGCCACGGCTAAAGCTCTGGCCGACTTTGTCTGGGGAGAGGGCATCTATGTGCTGCCCATTGTCTACCCGATGGTGGCGCGTGGCAAAGCGCGGATCCGGGTGCAACTTTGCACAGAGCATACCCGAGAGCAACTGGATATGGCGATCCAAGCTTTCAAGCAGGGCGGGGAGAAACTGGGTTTGATCTAGTTTTAGTGGTCTAGGCACGGTTTTAGACCTCCGCTTTCTCCAAGAAGGCGGAGGTCTTCGTTTGTCAGCTATCCTGAATCAAGTACAATGACTAAACGACTAACAGCTAAAAGCAATTGGGGCCTTTTTTATACTCGGTAGCCAGAGAGATGAGGAGGAATTGAGATGAAACGAATCGCTGTTTTGACCAGTGGCGGAGATGGGCCGGGATTGAATGCTTGTATTCGAGCCGTGACGCGCACTGCCCTCAAGCAGGGTGCGGAAGTCTTCGGCGTGCGGCGTGGATATACGGGCTTAGTCCAAAATGCCATCTTCCAGATGGAGAGCCGCGATGTGGGTGGTATTCTGGGGAAGGGCGGCACGATTTTGGGGACGGCGCGCTGTCCCGAATTCAAAGATATCAAGGTGCGCCGGACCGCTCTGCGTCACCTGAACCAACATGCCATTGAGGGTCTGGTGGTGGTGGGCGGTAATGGCTCTCTGACCGGTGCATTGGTATTGCACGAGATGGGTTTTCATACGATTGGGATCCCGGCTTCCATTGACAATGATATTGATAAAACTGATATCGCGGTGGGCGTTGATACGACGCTCAACACTATCTTGGAGGCTGTGGATCGAATCAAGGATACGGCCTCTTCGCACCAACGGGCTTTTCTCGTCGAGGTGATGGGCCGTAATTGCGGCTATCTGGCATTGCAGAGTGGTCTGGCCGGCGGCGCGGAGTTGATCCTAGTTCCGGAGATACCAGGTCCCTCGTTGGAGGATATCGCGCAAGAGGTGGTAGATGCTTATGTGCGCGGCAAAGGGCATTGTATCATGCTCATCGCGGAAGGTTGGCAGCCTGGCACGCGGGCGGTAGAGGAATATTTGCTCTCTCGTCAAGATGAGTTGGGCTTCGATGTGCGGGTGACGGTTTTAGGGCATTTGCAGCGTGGGGGGCGGCCTTCGGTATTTGATCGCACGCTGGGCACGCGCATGGGGACGGCCGCCGCCGAGGCGCTGTTGAGCGGCAAGAGCGGTCAAATGACGGCCTTGAAGGCCGGTCAAATCGTTCTTAGCCCGCTGGACGAGGCGGTCAAGCAGCTCAAACCGCTCTCCCAGAGCTTGTTGAAATTGGCCGAGATGATGGATTAGGGGCAGGGGGAGTGATTAGGGAGCGGTCAATTAGGGATTAGTGAATTGTAACTCTGGGAATTACCTTTTCACCAATTACCAGTCCCTGATCTGCCCGCGCAGCGTGATTGGGTCTGGCTAGGTGGCTCGGTCAGGAGACCGGCCACAGCTACACTTGCAGGTTTGCAGCCAATTCACTAATCCCCAATCTCTAAGCCCTTACTTATTGCGTTCCAGGAGGCGTTGTGCTAGCGTGTGCAACGCCTCTTGTGCTGCTCCGGCGCCTTGACTGCGGTTGAGCGCGGCCAGCGCTTGGTGGTGATAGTTCCGGACACGCGCCCGCGTATAGGCACGGCTGCCGGTGGTTGCCAACAATTGTTGCGCGTGGGTTATCTCTGTCTCGGTTAGTGCCGGCAAGGTGAGTAGCTCGCGG
>JAIOSN010000326.1 GCA_021107605.1 Anaerolineae bacterium
CCGAAGCCATCAGGATGGCCTTGACCGCTGTTGGCCAATCCTTGAGATCCGCATTGTCGTGCATCAACAGGGCCACCAACCCCGACACCTGGGGCGCAGCAAGGCTCGTGCCCGAATCGGTGATGGGCACATCATTCAGGCCAAGGGCTCTGATGTTTTGACCTGGAGCGGCAACCTCAGGCTTCTCTCGGTCGTGGTGGGGGCTATCTGGGTCAAGGCAAGCCGACCCCCAGCCACCTCCCGTATCATACATCGTGTCATCGCTCCAGTTGGTGTTGCCTTGATCGTTGATCCCGCCCACCGTGATCACGTTCCAGCCCTTCCCCGGGGAGGTGATGTATTCATCGCGGCGGTTACCGGCCGATTTGATGATGGTAGCCTGCCGTTCTCGTGCCGTGTAGTCAAATGCCCTGTCCAGCCATTCGAGATCGGGGGTGTTGTTTGCTACACCAGCGCTTACATTGACCACGTCCGCACTCTGGTCAAGCGCCCAATTCAGGGCGAAGTGGAAGCTGGGTGCATTGTCATCCGAACCAGCACTGAGGATAGTAGCGCCGGGTGCCATTCCCCGGTAGGTATCGTGGAAACTGGCGACAGCACTGGCGACCTGCGTGGCATGGTCTTGTTCACCGTCAACAGCTACTAACCTGCGAGACGCATGATGCAAAAAACTGTTATCCCAGTCCACATTGTCGCGTTCTACGATGGCGACAGTGATAGGGATGGTGGGTTCGGGGATGCCATCTATCCCCAAAACTGACCATACAGGAGCGACACGGTTGGTATGCACGGCGGTGTTCAATTCAGGCTCTACTTTACCCTCGACCAGGTAAATGGTTTGCACGTCGTCACGTTTGGCTAGCGTCAGGATTTCTTTCTTGGACAGCGTAGTGGTGAGAGAGGGGAGCAAGTGGTGCGTCTCGACGGCGATGCCCCGACTTTCGAGATAGGTCACCAGGGATTGAACTCTGGCGGCGATGTCCTCCTGGCGTATGTGCTCATACTCGGCTCGGATCTGCCGGGCGAGGGCTGGATTATCCACATCGAAAGGACTCACGTGGAGTGCTAGTGCATCCCGGACCTGAGAATAACGGTGAGCCAGAAGGGAGTAGATCTGTTCGCGACTACGTCCACGTTCGCCGTCGACCCAGATAGCCACGGGGAGCACTTCCGCATCATCAACAGTCTGGAGCCGCCTGTACAAGAGCGGGTGCAGTTTGCCGTACTTGGCGTGACGGGCCTCGGCTTCCGCCCGTTCCATGGAGGCCACGTCGTTCACCACGCTGCTGTCGTCCAGATCTACCAACAGGTGAAAGTCACGGCGGGCGGCTCGGTCAAAGATAGTGAAGGCCGCAAACTGCCGCCCCAGCAGAGGATACCCGCATCGGTGTTGGTGGGCGACTAGCAAATCGTCGAGGGATATCCCTTCGCGCTCGGCGATGTGTTCCAGCGCGATGCGAGCCTGGATCTCAAGCACTAGCGGAGTGAACGGCGCACCGGCCGCCGGCTTGAATGCCACGACGCCGACTGTCGCCAGCAGCGCGAACAGTGCTATACCGAATAGGCAGGTCTTGAATGAACATTTCTCGAGCAATGGTTTCCTCCTTGTATCTTTCCTTTCTGTACCATAAATTGAACACTAGTGCGACGGCGGCGTCGGGGTAACCACTTGACTTTGCAGCACCAGTGCGATCTCTTGGCTTACACTGTCATCCCTGCGCACCTTGATTAAGTGATACGGCGAAGTCTCCATGGTTAGAATAACCTGATTTGACCGGGGCTCCCAGAATTGAGCATAGACCACGATCTTGTCACCTTGCCTGGCGACGCGCTCAATGATTGTGGCGTAGCCCGAATAGGGTTGGCGGCCGCGAAAGACCGCGATGGCAAAGCACTGTTCAAAGTTCAGTTCCGCCAGATGGTCTAGCGCTGCCTGGCTGATCAGACCCTCCAGGTGGTCAATCTCCTGCCGAGTCGTAACGAGAACCACGCATGGTTCCAGACCACCATAACCTTCCTCCGGGCTATAAGTGTCATTTCGCTCGATCGTCTCAAAAGACAACTCGGTTTCTCTAGGGCCACAGGCGGTCATTCCCATTAGAACAACTGCGATGGTTAACCATAAAGAATATCGGTATTTCTTCAACTTTTTCATGTTCCCTCTCCTTTATTCTGAATTTCAAACGAGCCGCCCAACTAGTTATTATACGGAATCCGTCTTTACCCCTCACCCAGGGTGATTATGCGGATTCCATCTAATCCGCCCCTGGGATTGTAATTACGGAATTCTTCCGTATACCCTCTCGTCGGGGTACTTGAGTGCGCGGGGAACAACTTGCTCCCTACCCAGCTGCACATAGTATGTAACCAGACACAACAAAAGTCAAACAAAAGCGGGGCTTCTGGGACTTTGCATGGTGCGTGTACCGCGACATAAATCTTTCACCACGGATTACGCAGATTTTAACCTTTGCTGTTATGATCGGTCTCACCTGAGACTTATCATTTTACGTCTGACAAAGCGCTATGTGACATAACTCCCAGTATTAACCGGGAATATGGGCCCCACTTTTATGTCAGTGTTTTGACATAAGCATAATTCAGAATCTTGGCGTCCGCAGTTAGCAAAGGACTATCATACACGCGAGCTGTCGCCACAATCAACTGGTCTGCCGGGTCTCGATGAAAGGTCCCTGGTAACTGCGTAGACGCGATAGCAATCTCCGGGGTTAGCTCTAGCAGACGTACCCTCGGGTAAGCCAATGCTTGAGCAACCCAATCCTGCACCGGACAAGTTAGCTCTAAACGCCCGACCTCGACTAATTTAGCGACTTCCCAGCATGAGATAACACTTACTCCTAAGCCGCCGGGCGTGTGTTGGCGTATGAATTCAAGTTGGTTGGCTCTCAACCGCTTAGCGCCATTCATCCACCAGACCCAGATATGTGTATCTAGTACCATCATTGTAACGCCTCCCAGTCAGATTCGGCAACTGGGGCAAAGGGAGCGTCATAGCGCAACACTGTTCCATGCAGAGGGGTGATAGTAGTCGGGGCTTTCAGTGTTGGCTTAGACACGCGCATAACAATTACTTCAACCCGTTCTCCTACCTGGAAAGGTAATTGTTCCAAAATCAGGGTCCCATTTTGCTTTAATATCGTAGCTACTTTGTAGGCTGCCATCGCAACCTCCTTAAATCTATCCAGTAATTAACTGACCCAGTTACAACCACGCCTGGTTAAATTCGTCTCGGCAAGCGGA
>JAIOSN010000271.1 GCA_021107605.1 Anaerolineae bacterium
CGCGGGCAAAGGCGGGATTTTCGGCAAGGAAGCCATAGCCGGGATGGAGGGCTTCGGCTCCGGTGCGTCGCGCGGCCTCCAGCAAGGCCGGGATGTTGAGGTAACTCGCAGATGCCGCTGTCGGGCCGATGGGAACGGCCTCATCGGCGTAGCGGACGTGCAGCGCTTCCCGGTCCGCCTCGGAATAGACGGCGACTCCGGGCCAGCCCAAGTCGCGGCAAGCCCGCAGAATACGCACTGCAATTTCGCCTCGATTGGCGACGAGAATTTTCACAAAAAGTTCTCCTTGAATCTTACGTTAAGAGTCTACTGAAAAAACTAATTGAACCGCCAAGGGCGCAAAGAACGCCAAGAAAAATTAAGGGAAAAGTTGAGAATCTTGCGAAAGCTCACCCAAAACATAAACAAGTTGCAGGTAAACTTTGAAAAACTGGTTCGTTGGGAATTCGCGTGGTCGAGTTAAGACTAACCACGGATTAGCACGGAAAAAAGTAAAAAATCCGTGAAATCTGTGGTGAAAAATTCACGTCGCGTGGTACTTACCACGCCAAGTCCCAGAGACCCGAAAAACTTTGCGCTCTTGGCGTTCTTTGCGGTTAGAAAAGCTATTTTCAGGAGAGCCACGTCAACCGTTCCCAATTGACGGACGGCTGTCAACTCGTAGCTGCCACTCACAATGGAATGTTCCCGTGCTTGCGCTTAGGCTGCGACTGGCGTTTCTCGCGCAGGCTCTCCAATGCCATGATCAGACGGGCGCGGCTCTCGGCGGGCGCGATCACGTCATCGAGGTACCCCCGTGAAGCGGCGATAAAGGGATTCGCCAGTTCCTCTCGGTAGCTGTGGGTCAATTCGGCCTGCCGGGCAGCCGGCTCCGCCGCAGTCGCGAGCTCTTTGCGGTAGATGATTTTCACCGCGCCCTCCGGCCCCATCACGGCGAGTTCCGCGCCGGGCCAGGCGAAGTTCAAATCGCCGCCCAGATGCTTCGAGCTCATCACGATGTACGCGCCACCGTAGGCTTTCCGTAGGATCAGGGATATCTTAGGAACAGTGGCCTCGGCGTAAGCGTAGATCATCTTGGCTCCATGGCGAATCACACCGCCGTGTTCCTGGTCGGTGCCGGGGAGGAAACCGGGGGTGTCCACCAGCGTCACCAGCGGGATGTGAAAGGCATCGCAGAAGCGGATGAACCGCGCCCCTTTGTCCGAGGCATTGATGTCCAACACGCCGGCCAAGTGGTCGGCCTGGTTGGCGACGATCCCGATCGTCTCCCCATTGAGGCGAGCGAAGCCCACGCTCAAATTCTGGGCGTACTCGCTTTGTACTTCCAAGAATTCCCCGTCGTCCACGAGCGTTTCAATAACGGCACGGACGTCGTAGGGCTGCTGGGAATTTGCCGGGACGATCTCGGCCAATTCAGGAGTGGAGCGGTATGGGTCATCGGTGGGAGTGATAGCAGGGGGCGGCGTTAGGTTGTTGGGAGGCAGATAAGAGAGCAACCAACGCACTTGCGCCAGCAGAGCCTCTTCATCCGGGGCAGTGAAGTGCGCCACGCCGCTGCGACTGCTGTGGACCTCGGCTCCGCCCAGCGATTCGAAATCCAGCTCCTCGTGAGTGACGGCCTTGATCACCTCCGGCCCGGTGATGAACATGTGTGCTTGCTGTTCCACCATGAAGACGAAATCGGTGATGGCGGGGGAGTAAACCGCGCCTCCCGCGCATGGCCCTAAGATAACGGAAATCTGGGGGATGACGCCGGATGCCCGCACGTTGCGGTAGAAAATGTCCCCATAAGCCGCGAGAGCATCCACGCCTTCCTGGATACGCGCGCCGCCGGAGTCGTTAATGCCGATAAGGGGGACGCCATTCTGGTAAGCCAGGTCCATCACCCGCGTGATCTTCCGCCCGTGGGCCTCGCCCACAGAGCCGCCCAGAACCGTGAAGTCCTGGGCAAAAACGTAGACAGGGCGTCCCGCGATCTTTCCCTGGCCGGTGACCACTCCATCACCCCAGGGATGCGCGCGCTCCATCTCGAAGCCGGTGGCGCGGTGGGTGGCGAACATGCCAATCTCGCAGAAGGTACCGGGGTCAAGGAGAGCCTCGACGCGCTCTCTGGCGGTGCGCTTGCCCTTAGCATGTTGCCGGGCGATGCGTGATTCACCCCCTCCCAACTGGGCCTCGGCTCGTATAGTCTCTAAATGCGATATGACAACGCTCATCTTGATCCTTTTTCCTAATGGTTATGATGATCTAGCAATTCCCAGTATAATAACCCCACTCAAGCCTAAAAGTTACGTTCCGGGAAGATATGGGGTGAAGTAATAACGCGAGACCCCCGGGGACGGAGTGCCTGAGACAACTTTTTTCAAGGGAGCTAGAGAGATGAACAAAAAGATTCGTTGGTTACGAATAAGCTATTGGACAGGTGCGATTCTCGATGGGCTGGCTGCCGTTCAAATGCTGGTTCCGGCCGTCTTTGCAGCCACAAACAAATTGCCCGATTTCCACCCTGGAGCAGATTACAAGTACGCTATGGGTATGGGCGCCTCCCTGATGCTGGGGTGGACTGTTCTGTTGGTTTGGGCGGACCGAAAACCAATGGAACGGAAAGGAGTCCTGCCCATCACCATATTTCCTGTCATCTTGGGGATGGTGGCCAACGAGATATGGGCTGTTAGCTCCCACTTTGTTGCACTGGGAGTAATGGTCCCTAGTTGGATCATGCAGACTGTGTTGATTGCGTTATTCGCCTTCAGTTATCTGAACGCAAGAGATGAACAAGGAGCAAGCAAGAGCGCTTTCTTCTGATAGCGGTAATGGTCTCATTAAAGATGGCCCCGGAGGGGGAACCAGATGCAACGAGTAGATCATTCATTGATGTTGATATTGATATTGCTGGTCGTGTCCCTGCTGGCGTGCTGCTTCTGCTTTAATATTGCGCCGGCGCTATTGTTTTCGCCCGCTGAACTCCCACAAGCCCGCGTTGGGCAGCCTTACAGTGTTACAATAACCATATCTGGCAATAAGACGCCGGTGAGCCGGATTTGGCTTGAGAACGGGGTGCTCCCCGCTGGTCTGGTTATGCAATATGATAAAGATGCCAACGTCGCCGAAATCACCGGAACCCCCGAGGAAGACGGGAGTTTCGAGTTCACAGTCAGTGCAGCGTGTCTCGGCACGAATGTATCGGGGCAGACAGGCCAGCAACGTTATGAATTACTGGTGAAGTGAAGTCTCTACCCGTCCCCGGTAATGAGTCGCCGCCTCAATCGTGGCCGGCGGGGCCAGCGCTAATCCTTCAAGGACTCAGGATAGGCTCCTGCCGCCACTCCCGAACCGGACGTAAGACTTTTACCTGAAAGGTATGCTGGCGTCAAGCAGATTCAGGTCTCTCGTCGAGCAAAACCCCGGGCCTTTGACTATCGAAGGTGATGAAATGTGGTCTTTGGTGCAAAACAAAGGCCAAAAATAATGGTTTGGGCTAGCGTTGGATGTGGACAGCCGCGCCATCAGCGGGAAAAAGTAGGCGACATCCGCGCGGTTGAAGGGTAGGGTCAGCTCCGCGCTGATGAACTCGCCCCAGCCGGGGACCTTGGTGGCGACAATGCCGGAGCCATACCCCCAAGTAGTTCTCTCCCCCGCTTAGCGTGCTGGCGGAGACGGAACTATGAGAGGGGGTATCAACATCGTCTGAGGTGGTACGCTGGTTGTGCCGCCACTTGCAGCCGAGTTTGCAGTCAGGATCTCCAGCCGGCTGCTTGGTCTTGTCATAACGGTCGGTGACATAGGCTTTGGGATTGTTCTGTTTGACCCAGACAATGATGTGCTTGGTGTCGAGCGAAATAGCTTGCGCGACATCGGCGCATTGGGCGGCGGTGAGCGCGTGAAGTGTCGCTGCGTGGGCAAGTCTGTCTGTGGCGGCCACTTGGACTTGCGCAGCAAGCGCGGAAAGTGGTTTCGCAAGGTCGAAAAATGCGTTACAATAGCTAAGCCTGTCATGGTTTTGCTCCTTTGCACTAGAATTGGACTGGGACATCCTTATTCTAACGCAAGAAGCACGCCTGACAGGCACAGTTTGCCGGGTTACGCCGGGGTTGAGGCGTTCAGAGTTTGAGGCCAGATTAGCCTGGGGGGAGCGGAACCAGTTATTTCACTTGTCGAACCCTCTCAGTAGACTCATAAATCGGCATTCTCAACTCCGCTGTTTCCGCCCCAGCCCCGCTTTTACCACCAGACTCAAGAGATACGCCGCCCCAGCCACCAAGATGATCGTCGCCCCAGAGGTGAGGTTCCAGCTGTAGGAGAGCCACAATCCCACCGTGGTGAAGAGCATCCCCAGCATAACGGCCCCGGCCATCATCCGCTTCAAGTCATGGACAAATTGACCGCTGATGGCGGCAGGTATCGTCAGCATAGCGATAACCATGATTAAACCGACCACCCGCATGAGCATCACCACCGTAAACGCGATCATCGTGACCAACAACAAATAAATAGCGTTCACCGGCACATTGGTCACGGCGGCGAAGGTCTTATCAAAGGAGACGGCCAGCAGCTCGCGATAGAAGAGCACCACCAGCAATAAAATGACCGCATCCAAGCCCACCATGATCAAGAGGTCTGAGGTCGGGACGGTCAGGATACTGCCGAAGAGATAGCTCATCAAGTCCGCCTTATACCCCGCTGAGAAATCCACAAAGACGATGCCGAGCGCCATGCCAATAGCCCACAGCACACCAATGAGAGTATCGCTCCGTTCCTTCGTTTTTTGCTGTACCGTTCCCATACCCAGCGCGGCGACCAGGCTAAAGACAATCGCGCCCAACACCGGGTTAAAGCCCAGCAGATACCCCAAGCCGATCCCGCCGTAGGCTGCATGCGCGATCCCGCCACTGATAAAAACAATTCGGTTGATCACTACGTAGGTACCGATGATGCCGCAGGCCACGCTCACCAACAAACCTGCCAGCAGCGCGTGACGCATAAACGCGAACTGTAACGCTTCCCCAATCACTTGCCCCATAACTACTCCTCTTTACTTGCTCCCTCGCTTTCTCGCTCTCTCGCTTCCTCACTTTCTCGCCTTATCGCTTCCTCGCCTTATCGCTTCCTCGCCTTATCGCTTCCTCGCCTTATCGCTTCCTCACCTTATCGCTTTCTCGCCTTATCGCCTTATCGCTTTCTCGCCTTATCGCCTTATCGCTCTCTCGCTCTCTCGCTCTCTCGCTTCTCCTCATGCACCGGGAAAACTCGATGTGGCACTCCGTGCGCGAGCAACTCCACCGGGCATTGATAGGCCTGCTCCAACGCTGCGGGCGGAAGACTTTTCTCGTGATGGTAGAAAAGTCGCCGGTTAAGACAACCCACTGTTTTCACGTAAGTGGAAATAGCTCCCACGTCATGGGAGATCATCAGAATTGTGATACGGGCATTAAGCTCCTGCAACAGATCATAGATACTGCGGCTTACCTGTGGATCGACGCTGGCGGTCGGTTCATCCAAGAGCAGTATCTCCGGCTCGGTGGCCAGGGCGCGCGCGATATAGACACGCTGGCGCTGCCCCCCGGAGAGCGCGCCGATGGGCCGCTCCCGCAACCCCAGCATCTCCACTTGCCGGAGCACCCGCTCCACAACCGCATTATCCTCGGCCGTGTAACGGTGCAGCAACCCTCGCCGGCCCAAACGTCCCATGCGAGTCACTTCCCAGACACTCACCGGGAAATAACGGTCGAACTCTACCTGCTGGGGCACATACCCGATATGTTTCCGTCCCGTCGCCACCGGTTGCCCCGTGACGCGCACGCGACCGCGCGTGGGCGGCAGTAACCCCAGCAACACCTTGAGCAAGGTGGTCTTGCCGCCGCCATTGGGACCGATCAAGCCGACAAAATCTCGTTCGTAAACGGTGAGATTGATATCTTCCAGCACCGCCTCATTTTCGTACCCCGCCCAGAGATGCTCAACTTCAATTACCGGGCGGGGA
>JAIOSN010000005.1 GCA_021107605.1 Anaerolineae bacterium
AGGTCGCGCTGATTTTGGTACTCAACGTGGTAGTCTTGGCGATGAGTGACTTGGTCCACAACTTGCGTGCGCAGCGCCGTTTGGCCGAATTGCGGTTGGTAGAGCTGGGACAGGCCTATAATATTTTGACCGAGACTAACGAATTACGCGATCAAATGGTACAGAATATCTCCCACGAATTACGAACTCCGCTCTCCATGGTAATTGGTTATAGCGAGCTCTTGGAGAGCGGTACCTGGGGTGAATTGAGCGCAGAGCAAAAAGAAGCCGCGCACGTTATCTGGAAAAATGGCCGTCGTCTCTCCGAAATTGTGGAGAAGGTGACAGTACTGGATCAAGTAGGGGTAGGCCAGATGACGCATCATCCCACTTCTTTGAATGCGTTACTTCGCACCTCAATAAACGCTTGGCAAGAGACCCTGCTGGATAATTATACTTTGCGACTTCAGATGCCAGAGAAAACCCTTAACCTAAGTGGTGACGTACAATATCTACGCCTGGCTATTGATGCCCTGTTAGATAATGCCCTTAAATTCAGCCCAGAAGGTGGTGAAATTACCATCAAACTATGGAATGAAGAGGGTAAAATTTATCTGGTGGTAAAAGACCAGGGGATTGTGATCTCTGAGCAATATCAGGCACATCTTTTTGAGCGTTTTTACCAAGTAGATGGTTCCACCACGCGGCAATTTGGTGGCTTGGGAACCGGATTAGCTCTGGTCAAAGCCGTGGCCGTGGCGCATGGTGGTGGGACCTGGGTGAAAAGCGAACTTGGGAAAGGGAGCACTTTTGGCTTCTGGATACCAGACTCGCACCAATTCCAACAACAAGTAACATGAGAGTTCTGGTGCTGCTCTGCGGTGATTTGAGGAGTTAGCTATGGATGCGGAAGCGATGGTAAACGTGATTCGCTCCCGGGGGATGCATGATGCAGCTCTCCTAAGCGCTCTGCGCGCGGTTCCGCGTAAACATTTTGTGCCAAAAGCGCTGCGCGACTACGCTTACAACGATTATCCGTTGAGTATCGGGCTGGGACAGACGATCTCGCAACCTTACATGGTCGCTCTGATGACCGCCCGGCTAGAGGTTTCTCCGGGGGAGAAGGTGTTGGAGATCGGCACCGGTTCAGGCTACCAGACAGCTATCCTGGCCGAGCTGGGATTGGAAGTTTACACGGTTGAGGTGCTCCCGGAGCTCCACGCGCAAGCACGGGAGCGGCTAACTGCGCTGGGCTACGAGAAGATCCATTTCCGGCTGGGGGATGGCTACCAGGGCTGGCCGGAACATGCCCTGTATGCCGGTATCATCGTCACCGCCGCCCCGCGCCAGATCCCGCCGCCGCTGTTGGCGCAATTGGCCGAGGGCGGCAATATGATCATCCCCACGGGGCCGCCGGGCCGGCATCAAATCCTCTGGAAAGTTATGCGCGTCTCCGGCGAGATCAAAAAGATACGGTTGGGTGACGTGGCTTTTGTGCCGCTAGTGCATAGCAACACTAGCACCTCGAACGAACGACTACCTGACTAACAACTGCCTGACTACTAGACTATCCGACTACTCCCCCCAACCACTCGTGGATGGTGCGGGCCGTCTGGTGATAATTGTGCTCTACCATGACGTTGTGCCGCGCGTGCGCCGCTACCACGTAATCCGCTCCGTAATGCTGGGCCGAGCGTCGCTCCGCCGGCTCCAAGAGTAACGAATCATCCTCTCCGGCTATCCAGAGCAAGGGCGTGTTGACTTTCTCTGGCGGATACCAGAAGGGCGGATTGTGCTGGTAAAGCACCAGGGCAGATTCCGGCCCCATCTGCGGTTGCAATTCCGCTAACGGCACGGCGGCCTCTGGCCCAACCAAGAACCGCGCCGCAGAGTGCGGGCTGCGCCGCACTAGGGGCGTGGCATCCCATGAGAGTAACATCTGCAACACCCCAGCCGGATCAAAGGTCAATAAAGGCCACAATCCATCTTTGAACATGCTATGCGAGACCCACGGGGCCAGCAACACTGCCGCCGGCAGATCATCTCCCACGTATTTGAGATACCATTGGACGAGTGCGCCCCCCATGCTATGTCCCAACAGCACCGGGCGACGCGGCAAACGCTGGATTTCCGTTTGCAGGAAGTTGAGGTAATAATCCAGCGTACAACGCGCGATGGGCCGTTGCGTGGGAGAATTAGCATGTCCCGGCAAACTGTGCGCGTGCGTTTCCCAGCCCCACTCCGCGAAGAGCTCTTGCCAGAGTTGCCAACACCAGGCGCCATGCCACATGCCATGTTGGAAGACGAGAGGAGTCTCAAAACGCCGTTGCCGGGGCCGGTAGACGATACGCTCAATGCCGTCTGTGACATTATGAGTCCGCGTATAGGTTTCCGTCTCAATCGTCTTAGAAAACGTCACGCCCTGGGGCGCTTGGTTGAGCGGCGCCGCGAGCGTGCGTTCGATATTGCGGCGGCTCAACTGCCAGAGCGCCCAGATCTGTTGGGTGAGCAGGTATCCGGCCAAAGCACCTGTTCCCAACCCGAAGAAGGTATTTTTCCGTTGGTCTGAATTCTTTTTCATGCTACCCCCCCATCAATGTCATTATGATAAGACCTCCGCGGTCTCTAGTCGCGCCGCATAGCTGCAAACTACAGCGTATTTGCGGTAAATTCCTGGCTTGCCAGGGTCACATCAGACCTCTGCGGTCTGGGCAGTTACTTAACTTATAGACTCTTTGTTCATATTTCTCCGAGGAGGGATTAGAGACAAACCTCCAATCCCTCCTCCCAAAAAACGTTACTTTACACGGAAACGCTCTTGTTGCAGCTGCCGCAAACCTTCTTGATCTCCGGCCGCTGCCAGCCGAGCTTGTTCCGGCCAGGTGCTGACGTAGGGCACATGGAAGCCGGATTCCGCCAACAAGCCCTTGATCTCTGCTGGACTCATCGCGCCCAACTGTTTGAAGAAATTCACGCCGGACGCTTTGAGCAGCGCCTCAGATTTTGCTCCCAAGCCCCAGATCTGTTGTAGGTTATCGGAGAGGAACCCGGATCGCTCTTCTACCGGCTCAAACGTTTCCATCCCTGGCGCGCTGAAAGCTACCGCCTGCACCTGCGGGGCGGTACGCCAGCGATAATCGCGGGCCTGCGCTTGTTTGAAATCCTCTTGGATACCTGCCTTATCGCTGATGCGCCATTGATCGCCCATCCAGCGGTAAAGTAAGAGCGCGCGGATCTGCTGCGCGTAGGGGGTCTGGTTCCAGCTGTTGATCTCCTCGTAGGCTTTACGCACCCAGCCGATATTGTCGTTCGTCCAACCTTGCGAAGCAGGATTGTTACAGAGCGGCGCGTTATCGGCGCGGCAGACGTGGTTACTCTCGGTGATGTAGACCGGTAGACCTTTCCACTTGGCCGGGATCCGTTCCATGAACTGCCGGTAAGTCTGGAAGTCAAAGTAGTGATCTTTCAGCATCGCATCGCCAAAAGTTTGCAGGTGGGTGATAGCGGCCAGCGAGGGGCCATGGGTGTAGGCGTGCAAAATCAGCCCGTCCAGGTTGTTGATCCCGGACAACATCTTCTGTAAGTAGTCCAGTGGCCGCCAACGTTGGTTGCCCAACAACTTCATCGGTACCGAGTTGTAGGGATCTATCGCCCCAGGACAGACAGCCGCATTAGGCAACACTTGCTTGATGCGCGCATAGGTCTTATTGAAAGCTTCCGCATAAAGCTCCGGTGTGATGTGCTCCTTGGGGTTTTGATAGCCACCCGGATGCTCGCTGGGGTTATTCTGCTCGTTGGCGATCTGGATAGTCCAGGTGTAGGTGTGGGGAGAGAGGTCAGCGCGCTTTAGATAGAGCTCCACCCAGCGGGCGCAAGCCGCCGCGAACTCGTCATAATACTGCGATTCCGGCAGTGTGCCGCTGGGATGATAGCCGTGATTGAGGCGCACGATTACGCCGTAACCACGTTCCGCCCAATCCCAGAGCCGGTTACGCCAATCCTGGTTAAGGTTGACGTCCTGCGGGCGGCGGGCGACCAGCTCGGTGAAGAAAGTCCAACCCTTTTTGCCCTGCGCCTCGAAGAGCTCGCGGATCGGATCACGGGTTTTGTGGTCATCGCTCAGTTGGGCCGCGTGCATACCAAAGATATGCGGCGAGATACTAAACGGTAAATCAGCCTGACGGGCCGGCACTCGCTCATCTTTGGTGGTGGGAGCGCGGAGGAACCAGGCCGCGACATAACCTTCTAGGCGGGCAGGCGTGCGCACCTTTAGCCATTTATCCTGCTCGCCGACCTTCCGCCCCGTCACCTGCGGCGGCTCCAATGACCTTAAAACGACGCCGTGCGACACCCAACCTACTTGACCATGGTCAGTCCCCGCGCCACTGCGCAGACGCAGCCCGTAATCCGGGCTTTCTACGACCACGTAATCGGTGGGCGTGACGCTGGGTTCCGGTGTAGCTGGCAAGGAGTGTTTCACATCAAGATACCAGGCCGCCGTGTAACCCTCTAGGCCATTTGGAGTACGTACCTGGAGCCAGGCCCCCTGTTGCCCCAACTTCTGGCGTGCGACGGCTTCCGCTTCTAACGACTTGAGCACGGTGCCATCTGTGAATTGCCCAATCTGCTCATGTTCAATGCCGGGGCCGCTGCGCAATTTGAGAGGTGCAGCGGGACTATCCACGACCACGACAAAGAGCATGGGAGCAGGTTCCGGCGGTGGCGGCGGAGCGGGCGCAGCCGCTCGTCGCTCTTGGAGGTACCAAGCGGCCGTGTAACCGACCTTCCCAGCCGGCGTCTGGACGCGGAGCCACTCGCCCTGCGTGCCCAACTTGCGCCGGACAGCAGCTTCCGGTTCCAACGCCTTGAGTATCATGCCATCAGGCATTTGGGCGAGCTGGTCATGCTCCACGCCGGGGCCGCTCCGCAATTTGAGCGGCATCTGCGGACTCTCCACCACCACGGAGAGCAGCGCTCCCACCGGCAAGCAGAGATACCAAGCAGCCACGTAGCCATCTTTGCCATCCGGCAGACGGACCCAGAGCCATTGCCCTACTTGGCCCACCTTGCGATAGGCGATATCGGCTTCCTCCAAGGCTCCTAAAATTGCCCCGTCAGCTACCTGAGCGATCCGGGAACTGTTCACATAAGGAGCCGCCCGCACGTTGAGATGACCTGCTTCGGGGCTATGAACTTGCACTTCCATAAATGGTTCCGCCGGCGGCTCCGGCGCTACTTCTTCTCCACCCGCGAAAGGCTTCAGATAAGGAGTGGGATCGATAATGTCGTAAGGATAGTTAGTCTCACCGCGCGCCGTCGCCCCGCTTTTTTTCAAAGTGAGGTGGAGATGCGCACCGGCGGAATTGCCGCTGTTATCCGCTATGCCCACTAGCTGCCCGGCCTTCACGGCCTGCCCTTTACTTACCGAGGTTTCCAATAAGTGCGCATAGATAGTTTGGTAACCACTCTCATGCTGAACGCGCACCTGGTTGCCATAAGGCTTGGAGTTACCATCCAAGCGCACATCGCTGACAAAGCCATCTGCCACGGCGAAAATTTTGCTGCCCGTGGGCGCACGGAAATCAATACCTTCGTGGCCTGGCAAACCATATTGCCCGTAATATTCAGGCCGCTTTCCAAATTTTTGGGTGATGCAATCAAATTCTGTCGGCCAACGCATACGAAAAGTCATCGGAACCTCCTCTAATTAGTCAGTTAGTCATTAGTCGGGTAGTCATTAGTCAGTTAGTCGGTTAGTCAGTTAGTCGGTTAGTCAGTTAGTCGGTTAGTCAGTTAGTCGTTAGTCGGTTAGTCGTTAGTCAATGTCATTAAGATAAGACCTCCGCGGTCTCTGGTAGCGTTGCCTAGCGGCAAACCACGGTGTATTTGCGGTAAATTTCTTGCGGGAGAGGGTCGTATTAGACCTCTGAGGTCTGGTTGGTCAGTAGCTTAACTTAATGACATTGAGTCATTAGTCAGTTAGTCGGTTAGTCAACTACTCGCCGGCTTTTTTCAAGGCTTCCAGGGCCGCGGCGGCGGCATCGCCTACCGCTTTGATCATTTTGGCGCGGTTAGCCATCGCTTGCTCCACCGTCTGGTTATGGATTTTCCAGAGCTGGTTATCGACCAGGCCATCGGCGGCTTGCGGCACGCAGATGTTCATATCCCCATCCAGGGAGATCTCGGTGTAGGCCCGCAGCATGATCTTCCCATCTTTGGCCGCACCTTCCATATCTGGATGGTTGGCGACGAGGATTTGCACTTGGTCATAGGGTGTGGAGTAGGTGCGTACCTCCAACACGGCGATATCATTCACAAACGTTTCCACTTTCTCTGCCAGATCACTGCTGAATTTCTTGACTGCTGCCTGTAGATTAGCCATTTTATCCCTCCGGGGAAGTTACAAGTTAAAGGTTAAAGGTTGAAAGTTGCAGGTTAAAAGTTAAAGGTTGCAGGTTGCAAGTTAAAAGTCAAAGGTCGAAAGTCAAAGGTCAAAGGTTGAAAGTCGAAAGTCGAAGGTCGAAAGTCAAA
>JAIOSN010000079.1 GCA_021107605.1 Anaerolineae bacterium
CTCAATACGCCTACTGAAGTAGGCTACCGCCGGCGTGGACAGAGTTTAATGCGTTGTTGGGGAGCGCCGCAGAGAGCGACTTCAGACGTGCTTCTGGGTTAAGTGAGCCGTAAATCCGGTGCTCTAAAGTGGCGAAATTCTCGTGACACTAGCGAACTTGTGACTTTCAACCTTCAACCTTCAACTTTTAATTTCCAATTGACTTGACGGTGAAATCATCTATACTTTCTAAGAAAATTTGTTTGGTGGTGGCTTCTTAGCAAATACCGCAAGGGCGTTGGGCATTCTTATGAAATCAGATCCGCTTATCGGGCAGTACATCGGGCAATACAAAATTCTGAGCAAGATCGGGCAAGGTGGTATGGGTGAGGTCTATAAGGGATTTCACGAATCGTTACAGCGGCATGTAGCTATTAAATTGCTGGGGCGTGATCTCCGCTTAGATTCAGATGTGACCCAACGTTTCTTGCGTGAAGCGCGAGCCGTCGCGGCATTGCGACACCCCAATATCGTGCAGATTTACGATTTCGGGCGTTACGAGGGCGGCTATTACATGGTGATGGAATATGTTGAGGGCATTGACCTCGGTGATGAGATTGATCGGCGACATGCGGATGGTAAGATATTCACCGCGCCTGAAATTCTGGGGATTGTTATGCAACTGGCCCACGCGCTCGATTACGCTCATGGCGAGGGAATCGTTCATCGCGATGTGAAGCCAGCCAATGTTCTTTTGACAGCTAAAGGGGAAGTAATTCTAGGGGATTTTGGGTTGGCCATGTTGCGCAATCGTGTTAGTCAGATGACGTTGGGCAATGTGTTTGGCACTCCTGAGTACATTGCTCCGGAGCAAGCGCTCAATTCTCGCATGGCTACCGCTCAATCAGACATCTACTCTTTGGGTGGGATGGTTTATGAGCTGGTGACGGGACGCTTGCCCTTTGAGGCGGATACGGCTTTGAACTTGGCCCTGCAACATCTCCGCGAAGAACCGATATCGCCGCGAGTTTATGCACCAGAGTTGCCGGTGGCGGTAGAACAAGCGATTCTTAAGGCTTTGGAGAAGAAACCAGAACAGCGTTACCGCACGGCGATAGCGTTTGCTACGGCTTTACAACGAGCGTGGGAGGCGGGGGATGTTGAAGAAACCTGGATCGTCGAGCCGACGCAATCCGCTGGTCTGCATGCGCCTTTGCAAACCGTGACGCCTCCTCCCACCACACTGGCGGGCTTGTCGCCATCAGAGCCGGGACCGCCCTTTCTGCCCGGAGATGATGAGCGAGCGGTTGCCCGCCGCCGTTGGTGGTGGATTCCGTTGATTCTGGGGGTGCTCTTGGGTCTGGGACTGTTGGCTCGCTACTCGGGAGGAACTATGTGGCCTAACTGGGGAGTGTCCTCCCCGACCGCAACTGCAACCAGTACTCTCTCTCCCACGGAGACTACGCGTCCCACGCTAACTGCCACTGAGGTTGCGGTGCTGATCACGCCAACACTTACATTGAGCGTCCCGTTTACCGCTACTCCAACGCCTTCGCCCCGGCTAACCAGTACGCCTAGCCCTACCGCCACGCCCTCTCCCACTTCCTCCCCCACGCTGACGCCAACCGCGACCTTATCCCCCACATTGACGCCGACGGCTACTGCGACACTCTCCCCCACGCCGGCCCCTACTTTGGCTCCCGGCGATACACAATCCAGGGACCTGGATGGCATGACCATGCGTTTTGTGCCGGGCGGCCCCTTCTTGATGGGGTCATTGGAGGATGATCCGGACGCGGTGACTGACGAACAACCTCAACGCGAAGTTACGCTGGCGCCTTTCTGGATGGACGAGACAGAGGTCGCCACGGATCAGTACAAGCAATGCGTGGCGGACGGCGAGTGTGACGCGCCATACACCCGTACGGCCTACGATAATCCAACTTATGGAACCCGCCCCATGACCTACCTCAGTTGGGAGCAAGCCGGCACCTATTGCGCTTGGATCGCCGGCGAGACTGGTTGGGAAGCGCGGTTGCCGACCGAGGCTGAGTGGGAGAAGGCCGCTTCTTGGGATCCGTTAGCCGAGAGTAAACGGCTCTATCCCTGGGGAGATGAGTTTTCCCGGGAGCTGGTAGCGTTAGGAGCGACCACCTCCGAGGTTGGTAGTCACCCGGCGGGAGCCAGTGCCTACGGGATCCTAGACCTGGCCGGAAATGTTCGCGAGTGGGTCTCCGATTGGTACGCTAAGGATGGCTACGAATCAGCAACCAACTCCGATCCCACCGGGCCGGCGGCGGGGACTTATAAGGTCATGCGCGGTGGTTCTTACGGTTCCGTGGCTAACTACCAACCGCAGTTGCGGACGACGGATCGCGCAGTGGGCTATCCGGAGAGTACAGCAGCGCGGCCGGCCAAGAGTGCAGAACTAGGTTTCCGTTGCGTCGTGGTTGGCGAACATTTACCTGGAGGGCAATAGCGTGAAAACCGACTCTGTTCCTGAGCATACGTCGTCGGAAAAATTTCGCACAGCTCGCCGAACTACGTTTCTGGCCCTCAGTGAGATCAATGAGGAGACCTTATTAAGCCTCACCCGGCTAACGCTGCCCGAAATCCGCGAGATTCGACGCGAGGTGGCGCGGATTATGCCGGCCGGCAATCTCCCCGCCTTGATATTGAGTGGTCTGATCCAGATGAGGAACCGGAAGATAACGGCTATCCAGGTGAAGAAGGATGTCACGGCGTTGCTGCGCGGGATGGATTTCTTGCCCCAAGGTCTCTATGGAGTTTTTGTGGCTGGGCCTTCGGCGGTGCTCTACGGATACCAACAGCTCCTCCGGCTGGCTGGTAGAGATATCAAAGATGCTTTCCCTCAAGGGACGTGGCAGTTCTACCTTGAATATGCTCTGCGTGAGGATAGCGCCCACCATACTAATGAGACCTGGGGTTTCCACCATGCGCTTTCTCCGGCCCTGCCAACCGAAGTTATGGCCGCGGCCTGGGTTTGGACAGCGTTGGAGTTGCTCTATACTTATGATGATCTGCTCTCGCTGGTCTGGCGCGAGCGGGTTATGTTGCGGGGGTTACACGTGGCGTTGGTTGAGGCGGAGGCGGAGAGAATCCCGTCCTGGCGTGTATTGACCAACGCCTGGGCGCGGGTTTGTCCTTACCATCGCCCCGCTCATGGTGGTGACTACATCCGCTATCGGGCGACCACCTTTGAGCATTTCTTGCAGCGGCAGATGAGTGTTCTCCCGGCTGCGCTGCGTCGCGAAGTTTGGCAACGCTATGCCACCCAACAACGCACCGCTCTGCCGGCTTACCAGGAACAGATGACTCTTCTGACTCGCTTGCGACCCACCCGCTACCGTGAAGAGCGGATCCCGCTCCCGTTGTGGCAGGCTGCGGTGGGTTTCATCTGGCAAGGTGAGAGTTATTTGTTGCCGGCTTGCGACTGCGATGTCTGGGGGCATCCGCTCTGTACCCCCCCAGGTGATGAAGGTGTGCCGCCATTTCCATTGGAGGTCCGGGAGGATAAGCTCTTCTCCTCCGCCGGACAAGAACTGCGTGTGGATCATCGCGGGCGGGTGCTCTCGGCAACCGGGAAGGAGCTGCTGGGTGTCTTGAACCCGCCGTCACCGCAGCAGATCTTGGGTTGGGTGCGGGCTATACTCGCGTTGCCCGCGCCGGATACGACCCCCGAATTAGATCTCTTGCTCGCCGAGATACCTCGCTGCGAGCATCCTGGAATTACCGCGACTTTACCTGCCCCCGTCTCAAAGGACCTGGCGGCGTTGGAACGGGCGCCAGTGCTTATCAATTGGGACCGGCATTCCTCTCGCCAACCACTGCATGCCTTACGCCGTGACCACCGTGGCGTTGGCAGTCACGCGTTGACCGTTTTCCACACCGAGCATAGCATGATCTTTGACCAGTCACATATTTTCTTCGATGGTTTGTGGGGCATGGTGGTGGCAGAGATTCTCACCGATGCGGCAACTCACGCTTGCCGGCGTTTTGTGGACGTGACGCCAGACGAGGTCGCGACCCCGGTCCCGCTCCAGCTCAGCTTGCTCGCAGCGCGCTTACAACATCTGCGCACGCGCTGCATTGCGCCGGGCGTCTCCGCGGAAGCCACCGCCGGTGATCTCCGGCAAATTTACCAGTTGCGCCGTTGGCTCCGGAAACGCGGCATCCGCCTGACCATCAATGACATTTTATTGCTCTACCGTTATTTCCACGCGCAAGTGTACCGGCCAGGCGATGTGGTGGCAGAGTCGCTCAAGGGACTGGCGGAACGTTTACCGGCGAAAGAATACGCTCAAATTAGACAGAGCATTGAGGAGGCGTGGGCCAGCGATCGCACCACCAATCCCGCGCTCCTGATTCCTATGGATGCCACACAGGTCGCACCGCATGAGCGGATTTATCCCACCACCTTTCGCAATCCCTTGACCGACCTCCCGGTGATTTTCGAGGGCGTGCAGAGCGCGTACTCAACTTACCGGCGAGCGGACTCAAATGAGAATTGGGAGGAATTTGATCGCCAGCGGCGGGTGTTGCTTGCTTACCTACAAGTTTTTGGTAATCTTCTGGGGGCGTTGAAAGACGTCACCATGCGTGGCGAGAGTCTGAACGTGGCTACCTTGCAACTTTTGGGACATCTGCCTCCGGCCATGCAACATCTCCTGGACGGTATCCCTCGGCGTATTGGCGTGCTCAACGAGGTGCTCAAAGGCAGCGAGGTCTTTTCCAATGTGGGGCGGGTGGCGGTGGGTAGCACTTTGCGTCGGTTCAATAGCGCCAAGGATGATGGCGCGGCGAAAGAATTGGTTTGGGGCATCTTGACCGACGATCAGGGTATTTTACATTTGAGCCTGCGTGATTTTCGGTCTTTTGTGGCTCTGCTCTGGGAGCATGACGAGGTTGAGGTGGCGCGGGCGCTTACTCAGGATTATCTGGTTAGCTACGCGCGCGGTTTGAACGCTTTTGTCAAGATGTTGGGGCAGGTGGTGACGGCCAAACAGGGGTAGAATCCACAGATTGCGCCAGTTGCTTGGTTTACAGAATTGCCGCCACGGGATGGGTTACACGCCGACTGTGAGGTCTACACTGTCAAAGTAGATATGATCTCCGAGGCGAAAAACAAAAGTCCCGCAGGGACATCAAGCCCCTGCGGGGCTTCCTGCTCCATCCATTCTCTGTCAGTCCCTTCCTGCCACACGACCAGCAGCACGAGCTATGTTTGGCCTCGGCATTTGCCCGTTGCTCAATAGCCACACCAGGTCTAGAGTTAGCCCCAGGCCAAAGATCAAAGCGACGAGCATTCTTTCGATTTCTGAAACTATAAAACCGTGATCTGCCGCTAGCCGTTTCGTAGTACCAGCGGTAGGTAGATGCGGAACGGCTCTACCGTCAGCACAAAGGTGTCGCCGGCGGTGTCGGCCCCGTCGTCCACGGTGATGGTGATGGTGGTTGTCCCCGTCAAGCCCGCCGTCGGAGTGATGGCGACAGTGCGGTTGGTCCCCGAACCGCCAAAGACGATACTGCCGACAGGAACTAGCGTGCTGTCGGACGACCCGGCCAAAAGCGTTAGCGCACTGGCGGGCGTCTCCAAGTCCTCGATGGTAAAGGATACCGGCCCCACAGAGTTGCCCACATTGGTGGTTTGGTCAGGAATGTCAGAGATAGTCGGTGGGGTGTTGACCGATGTCACGGTGATGACCACCGTAGCCCCGTTCGAGTTCACCGTCCCATCACCGGCATAGTAGGTAAAGGTGTCCACGCTGTCAAAGCCCAACGTCGGCGTGTAGGTGAAGGAGCCATCCCCGCTCAACGCCAGCGTGCCGCTTGATGGCCCGCTGGACAGCACCGCCGTCAAGGAGTCGCCGTTGGCGTCACTGTCGTTGCCCAGCACACCTGGCGCAGCCACTGTCAGCGGGACGTCGTCGCCAGTGGTGTAGTTGTCATTCACCGCCACCGGCGCGACGTTGAGTACCATCACCCCCGCCGTGCCGCTGTTGTTCGTGGGGTCAGAGTCAACCGTTGCACTGCCAATGGTTCCGCTGTTGGTAAAGACGCCGGTGGGCAGCCCGGTGCTGTTGAGCACGCCGGTGATGGTGATGACGCCTCCTGCGCCTGGTGGCAGGTCCTGTACTTGCCAGACGTAGCCCGGGCGGATGCCGGTATCGGTAATAGTCATCCCACTGCTGATCACGTTCTGCACCGTCACACTGACCGGCACGACGTCGGTGATGACCACGCCC
>JAIOSN010000310.1 GCA_021107605.1 Anaerolineae bacterium
GATGCAAATAATGGGCGTGGAAACTCTCATCGTGACCAATGCCGCCGGGGGCGTCAATATGGTCTATAAACCCGGTGAAGTGATGATCATCCATGACCACATCAACCTGCTGGGCATGGCCGGACAAAATCCGCTCTACGGCCCGAACATCGACGAGCTGGGGCCGCGCTTCCCCAGCATGAACGAGGCTTACACGCCCGCGTTGCGCGAGAAAGCCTGCGAGATTGCCCGTCAAAATGGGATCCCGCATCATCAAGGCGTCTACATCTGTCTGGCTGGGCCGAGTTTCGAGACGCTGGCCGATGTACGTTTCTTACGCGCCATTGGCGTGGATGCCGTAGGGATGTCAACCGTGCCGGAAGTTACCGTAGCCCGCCACGGGGGCATGCAGGTATTGGGTCTCTCTGCCATCACCAACAGTCTGGTGGGGGAAGAAGGTGCGCCGCCTCCCAATCACGAAGAAGTATTGGAAGCCGGCGTACAACTGGTTCCGCGTCTAGAGACGATTGTACGCGGCATCCTCACTTCAGGCTTAGTCTAGTTTAGGAGTAATCCCACCAAAAATGAATGTCTTGCTCCAATGGTTAGCTCACCAAACATATCTCTTCTATCTGGCTGCCCTGCTGGGAATGCTGGGCTATCTCCTGGCGGTACTCTCCGCGCGGCGACTCCTCCGTGCGGCTCAATTCACACTGGAACGGGAACGCATCCAGCAGCAGATCAGACGCGCCCAGATAATGATGGGGTTGTTTCTGCTGCTGGGCGGATTGATCTTCGTCATAGATGGTTACATCGTGCCAGAGCTCCCCACCGTCACCCCGTCGGCTCCAGAGATACCCGCCGGCCTCACTCCCCCCGCGACTAAAACCACCACTCCTACGCCTACCACCACCGCCACCTTGCTACCGTTGCAGACGCCCACGCCTACCCCAATCGGCGGAGCGCCGCCTACCCCGACCACCGCTCCTACTCCACTCCCCACCGCCGAACCGCCAGATTGTCCCTCCCCTGATGTCCAGATCATCGCGCCGGCAACGGGAAGCCATCTCTCCGGAATAATAAAGATCCAGGGGACGGCCATGGTTAACGCTTTCGCCTACTACAAATTCGAGGTGCTCTTCCCTGATTCCGAAATGCCCAACTTTATCGAGCAATTTGACCACCCGATAGAAAATGGTGATCTGGGAAGTTGGGATATTTCCAATCCCGAGCTCTACCCACCAGGCGGCCCCTATAAATTCCGTTTAGTAACCGTTGATATCTACGGGAATACAACTATTTGCACCATTCCCGTTTACATTAGCTCTCAATAGAGTCGAAAGTCAGAAGTCGAAAGTTGGAGGTGTTTCCTTTGCATATTCGCGCGGTTCGCAAAAATGATTGGCCTAAATGTTTAGCTCTAGATGCTTCGTACGAAACCGAGATCGCCTGGCAGCTACAAGAGAGGCAACGCGCTAAAGAATGGGGGATGTACTTCCGCGAGGTGCAGCTACCGCGTGAACAGACACTCAATCTCATTCTCCCGCCAGAAGAGCTGGTTCCAGCCTGGGAAAAACGTGATAATTTCTGGATTGCCGCCGAACGCCTTAAAGTTTGCGGCTACCTGGGATTAGAGTTGGCGCTAGCCCGCCGCACGGCCTACATAGCCGATTTGGTCGTTGATCGCGAGCAGCGGCGGCAACAGATAGGCAGCACCCTCCTCAATCACGCCATCCGTTGGAGCCTGCGCAAGGGAATAGAGCAGCTGATCTTGGCCTCTCCGCTCAAGGCCCAACCGGCCCTCGCCTTCGCCCAACAACAGGGCTTCACCCTCTGTGGATTTCAGGATAATTACTGGCCCAAGCAAGAGGCCGCGCTGCTCTTTTGCAAGCGTATTCGCTGATTTTCCTGAAAAGAGGTACTCTATTGGTGAAGTCATTCGTTAAATCTAGCCGCAACGGGCTGACACCAGCAACAATTTGTCCCTTGTCACTGGCCCTTTATAATTCATAGCCTTATGGACTGGTTAAATTTCTTAATCCATATCAATGACGTACTGACAGCCAGCGTGAGCGCGACAGCTTTCGCGTTGCTCCTCTACCTCTTTTTCTACAATCGTCGCAGCCGGGTAGCCCGCCACTTCAACAAACTCCTGGGCTGTATCATCATCGTCTACCTGGTGGATATCTTACTCACCGGAAGTCGCAACCACGCTCTGAGTGAGAAACTCCTCCGCCTCCAATGGCTGGGCATCGCGTTCACGCCCGCCTTATATCTGGAGTTCGCCCACGCCATTCAGCTGACGGTACAGGAAGACCACTTCCCCCGCTGGTTACGTGTGGGCAACCTCGTGATGGGGGGCTTGGTAACGCTATTCGCATTTTTTACCGATCTAGTGGTGCATAACGGCATAACGTCCGCCGGGGCAATGCACCTGCACGCCGGCCCACTTTTCTACCCCTTCGCGTTCCTTTTCATCGCCGCCACACGCTGGGGATTACGAGTGACCACGCGAGCGCGACAGCGTTGTTACACCAGCGCCGCCCGGCGACGGATGGCCTATCTTTCCATCGGATTTGTCGCCCCGGCCATAGGGGTCTTTCCTTACCTCTTGATCATCGGCTGGCCGGCGGCCTTGCCCAGCAACATGCTCTGGATATCACTGATTCTCAGCAACCTCGCCATCGCCATAATGCTAGCCATGATGGCTTATAGCATCGCTTTCATCGGCGCCCTCTCCCCAGAACGGGTTATCAAACATCGACTGGTGCGCTTCTTACTACGCGGCCCGCTGACCGCGCTGCTGGCTCTCAGCGTTTTCGGTATCGGTCTTACCGGGGAGCAGAAGTTAGGGCTGGAAGAACATACTCTCTCGCTGGTAGCGGCCGCGATTTCCATCATCCTGGCCCAGCTGGGGGTGGAATTGGGCAAGCCGCTCTTAGATTTAGCCCTCTATCGTCACGAGAGCCAGGAAATAGCTCAAATTCAGGAACTCAGCCAGCGACTATTGACCACAGCAGACATCGAACAGTTTCTGGAGAATATCCTAGCCGCGATGTGCGAGCTGCTCAACAGCCGGGGGGGATTCATCGCTACCTGGGAAGAGGAACAATTGCACCGCGAAATCTGGTGTGGGCTACATATCTCAGAGGAGGAAGTGGCTAATTTCTCCGTCCCCGCAGCGGCTAAATCTTTACAAACCAGCGGCTTTCTGATTTGGGATGATTACTGGATTGCACCGCTCCGCGATAAATCGGCTGAGCATCTCTTGGGTTTGGTCGGCTTACGAAAACCCGATACTACTTTGCCGCTCCCGCCCACCCAGAATAAGCAGTTGGCGGAGCTATTAGCTCAAGCCAGCGCGGCGTTAGAGGATCGCCGCCTGCAAGAGATCATCCTCCTGGCCTTCTCCTCACTCTATGATGAGCTAGAGGAGATACAACAACGCCGGAGCAGGTTGCGTTACGATCAGGCAGAACCAGATCAATTTACGCATGTGAACTCCGAAGAGGTCGCTGCACAGGTACACGATGCGTTGGCCCACTACTGGGGCGGGCCGCGGCTCACCAAGAACCCGCTATTGGATCTCCAGATCGTCCAACAGAGCAGCGCGCAACACGATTACAGCACTATCAAAGCCCTGCGCTCTATTCTCTCCGAGGGTATCGAACGGTTACGCCCAGATGGGAAACGCCAGCTAACCGCTCCAGAATGGCTCTTGTATAATATCCTGGAACTGAAGTTCCTGCGCGGGAAGACGGTGCGCGAAGTAGCCTTGCGTCTGGCCGTCAGCGAATCCAGCTTCTATCGCAAGCAGCGCGTAGCAATTGAGAATCTATCGCAGATCATCATGGAGATGGAAAAAGAAGCTCACCAGCAAAACTCGGAGAGGAAGCCCAGTACCGAGAGCTAGCCCTTTGCTAGGACGCAGATAAACGCTGATTACCATGATTGCCGCAGATTAACCCAAAAATATCTTTATCAGGTAAATCAGTCTTTATCGGGCTCATCTGCGTCCTAGCTCTTTTAACAGAAGGAAAAATCTATGCCATCACGGAAAGATCACAAAATGGCCCGGCCAAGAAAATATCTGGCGCGCAAGA
>JAIOSN010000181.1 GCA_021107605.1 Anaerolineae bacterium
CGTTGAGCACCGCGTAATCGCCACAACCCGGACACCAAATCGGCTTTACTCCACTCTGGTACTCACTTGCTTTGCGCTTATTCATCTGCGCCTCCTTGCGTTCCCGTTTGCGCGGGGAGCTGCTGGATTGTCTGATAGGTCGCCAGCAACTCACGGTCCTGTTTATCGACCCAATTCTGACGCTCTTTCTTGATCATCTTGAGAACTGCCTCATAAATCTCGCTGATTGTGAACGGCACTCCTTCTTCTTTACCCAACATGTGAATATGAATATCCCCAGCGTCTAATTGTTGATAGTAACGATGCTCAACCATGCGGGCAAACTGCGAGGAGTGATTGAGCTCGGGGATAAAGATAGCCTCTTTGCTCTCAATAAATTCACTAACCGCCTTATCCGGCATGGGCGAAATGGTATGTGGGTAGAGCGCTTCGATTTTGATTCCCAGTTGGCGCAACTGTTCCATCGCTTCGCGCACCACGCCGCGCGTGCTGCCCCAACCCATAATTCCAAACTTAGCATCCTTATCGCCCCACCGGCGCGCCGCACCTTTCCACTGGCTCAAACGCCGGCGCGCCGCCTCAACCTTCTGCGCCCGCTTCGCCATCATCCGCTGGTGATTCTTCGGCGTCTGGTCTGGATACCCATACTCGTTATGCTCCAGACTCTCGGCCAGATAGATGCCGCCCTCCATGCCGGGGCTGGACATGGGAGAGATGCCATCCTCGCTCTCCCGGAAGCGGCGATAATCGCCCGCCAACTCCGCCGCCGAGGGCAACTGCCGCTCCAGACACTCATTCCACTCTCCACAAATCTTCTCCGGATAGGGCACCGTCTCCACCCGCGCGGCCATCGCCTGATCCGCCAAGACGATAACGGGCATCTGGTAATATTCGGCCAGACTAAAAGCGTTGATCATCTGGTAATAGCAATCCTTGACCGAATCCGGGGCCAGAACGAAGCGTGGCGCGTCGCCATGCCCACCGTAGAGCGCCAAGAAAAGATCGCCCTGCGACATCTTGGTCGGCAAGCCGGTGGAAGGGCCGGCCCGCTGCACATTGACGATCACCACGGGAATTTCCGCAATGCTCGCCAGACCCAACGACTCGATCATCAACGAGAGGCCCGGCCCGGAGGTCGCCGTCATCGCCGGCAGCCCGGCAAACGAGGCGCCGATATCATGTTGATCGCGGCGATCTCATCCTCGGCCTGCACCATCGTGCCGCCAAACGCCGGCAAATACTTCGCCAGGGATTCCATCACCGGCGTCGCCGGGGTGATAGGATAGCCAGCGTAGAAGCGGCAGCCGCCCTCCAGCGCTCCCAACGTCAGCGCGTCGGCCCCAGAGAGCAATAACCGCTCCGGCGGATTGGACGGCAGCGCAAGGTGCTCTGCCAGCCGCCGAGAGTAATGCTCTTGTGCATATACGTAACCCACCTGCAACGCCTCCAAGTTCTGCGGCAGCACATCGCCGTGATGTCCCAGCCGTTGCCGCACCACCTCGCGGGTTACCTCCAGATCAAAGCGGAAGAACCAGCTCAACGCGCCCACCATCACCAGGTTTTTGCCGCGCCGCCAGTTGATCTCGCTGGCGAGTTCCCCAGCGGGTATTGGATACGCCTCTCGCGCTCCTACCTCCGGCTCCTTGACCGCGCCAGGATCGTAGAGCAGCACGCCCTGCGCGCTCAAATCAGCCCGGTTCTCTTCCCAGCCCTGGCTGTTCATCGCCACCAACACATCGGCCGCGTCACCTTCGCTGAGCACGCGCTCTGTCCCCAACCGGATCTGGAAGAGCACCTGCCCTCCTTTGATCTCGGAAGGATAGGTGCGGAGCGTGTACACCTCCAACCCCAAACAGGCCGCCGTGCGCGTGAAAAGAGCACCAATGGTGATAGTGCCCTCACCCGCCTCGCCTCCCACGCGAACTACTACCGTGCCATCAGTTGTTACCATTTTTCCTCCTGTCCTGTTACTAAACAAAATGATGACGTAAGTGCAACACACTTCAGAAAACTAGTACCCGCATCAAAAGGTACCACAAAACATAATCATGAACTGATGAGATACGCCAGTGAATGTGCGTTGCACTACACTAACCGCTAATCGCTAACGGCTAACCACTAACCGCTTTCCTCACCACCGCCGTCACTTCACCACTACCCCAACTCTGCACTTGCCCGCGTGGGCCTAACGCCAGAGCTGTTCCGCGCGGAATCCCTAATCCCACAAAGCCGGGCCGCGCTTGTAAAACCCGTTGTAACTCCATGGCCTGCGCGCTGCCAGTAAAGTGCGGCGCTATGATCGCACTCCGTAGAAAATTTAGGCCAGTTACCAGTTGGTCATCGGAATCTACAAACCACGCGCCTAGCGCCCGCCCCACTTCGCCAGCTCCTACGATAAGCAAACCCTGTAAAGTCGCAAAGCCGCGCACCATCCCCTTGAGGAGGGGACTTGGGCGCAGTTGCTCCACCAGCGCGAGCGGCGAATTTCCCCCCAACTAGAGTATCCCGGCTGCACCTAGCAATTCCGGCAACTCGCCCCGCTCCAAATCACGCGCGGTTAAGTCCGCCAAGATAAACCCGGCTCCGGCCGGCCCACCCAGAGCTACGAAATGTTGCACCACCGCCTCAGCTTCCGACCGCTCTCCCTCGGAGAGCAGTACCACCAGTGGCCGATCCAAGTTAGCTACCGTCAGGAGGCGCGCATCCACCTCCCCCGTCAGACCCGCGCAGTGCGTATCACTGCCGGAGAGCACCAACCACCCGTTCCCGTCTATCCATTCCAACGGCCCTTGACGTGGCACTAAGAGCGTTCCTCGGCGAAGAGACGCTGCAAGGCTGTCACCATCACGCCTACCCCGATGGGCAGCACTTGCTCATCAATATCAAAGTAGGGGTTGTGGTGCGGAATCGGTTTGCCATCCACCGGCATGGAGCCGACAAAGAAGTAACAACCGGGAATCTCTCGCAAGTAGAAGGACGCGTCCTCGCTACCCATAGTCCGCACGCCGATTTTAAGGCTATCTGCACCCAACAGGTCCCGGATTGCGGCCTGCACTTCCGCTGTGACCGCCGCATCGTTACAGACGGCCGGCGTGAGCGCGTGCAACTTGAACTCTGCCGTCGCGCCCATCATGGTAGCCGTACCTTTGATGATCTCCTGCAAACGACGGATCACAATTTCGCGCACCTCCGGCCGGTAAGTGCGCACAGTCCCTTTCAACACGGCCCGTTCAGGGATGACGTTGAAGGTGTCGCCCGACTCTAATTTACCCACCGTGACCTCGGCCGTTTCCTGCGGCCCCACGTTACTGCTGACGATGGTCTGCAAAGCGTTGACGATCAACGCGCCCGTCACCACCGGATCAACCGTCTGCTCCGGCATGGCGGCGTGACCGCCTTTGCCGAGGATTTGCGCCTCCCAGGTCTCGGCGGAAGCCATCACGGGGCCAGGCGTCGCGCTGACAATCCCCACCGGCTGATCATTCCAGACGTGCAGCACCAACACTCGCTCCGGGCGGGGATTTTCCAGCACGCCCTCGCTGACCATAATCGCCGCGCCGTTCAACCCCTCCTCGCCCGGCTGGAAGACCAACTTGAACGTGCCACTCCAGGCAGCTTGGTGTTGAACCATCAGCGTGGCGACGCCCAACCCAATCGCCAGGTGCGCATCATGTCCACAGGCGTGCATTACGCCCGGCGACTCGGAGGCGTAGGGCACCTCGGTCAGCTCCTGGATGGGGAGCGCGTCCATATCCACCCGCGCCATGATCACCGGGCCGGCGCCGTTTTCCAGCACACCCACCACGCCGGTCCGCGCAACTCCGGTCTGTACCTGATAGCCCAACTCTCGCA
>JAIOSN010000348.1 GCA_021107605.1 Anaerolineae bacterium
GGCGGCTGCGGGGCTGGGGGCAGCGCTTTCCTCCTTGACTGCGGGTTTCTTCTCGACGGTGAGCATGGTGAGAAGATACATTCCCAGGACCAATGTTCCGAGAGCGGCAAAGGTCATGCCCATCCCCACCACGGTGAGACCTAAAGCTTCTGTTAGCAATTCACTCATAGTTTGGCTCCTTAGACGGGCATATTGCCATGTTTCTTAGCGGGTATTTCGCGGCTGGGGTTCCGGATGGCGCGGAGGGCGGTGATGAGGATGGGCCGAGTTTCGGCTGGTTCGATGACATTATCTATGATGCCGTATTCAGCGGCCCGGTAAGGGTTAGCGTATTTGTCGCGGTATGCTTGCACCAGTTGCGCACGCAGCGCGACTGGATCTTCTGCTTTGGCCAGCTCGCGGCGCTTGAGGACATTGACCGCGCCTTCTGGGCCCATCACGGCGATCTCGGCCGAGGGCCAGGCTAGATGGAGATCAGCGCCGATGCTCTTGCTGCTCAACACGATGTAGGCGCCGCCGTAAGCTTTGCGGGTGACGATGGAGATCTTGGGTACGCTGGCTTCGATGTAGGCGTAGAGAATTTTTGCGCCGTGGCGGATGATGCCATTATGCTCCTGCGCCACGCCCGGTAGGAAGCCGGGGGAATCCACCAGCGTGATCAGCGGAACGTTGAAAGCGTCGCAGAAGCGCACGAAGCGGGCGATTTTATCGGAGGCGTTAATATCCAACACGCCAGCCAGCATCATCGGTTGCTGGGCCACGATGCCGACCGAACGTCCATCTAAGCGGGCGAGGCCGACGATGGCATTGCGTGCCCAGCCAGCCTGCACCTCGAAGAAAGTGCCCTGGTCTACGATGCTCTGGATGACCTCGTACATGTCATAAGGAATGCTGGGGTCTTCAGGGATGAGAGAGTTGAGAGCCTCAGCGGTGCGCTGCGGTGAATCATCGGTAGGTGCTGCGGGGGGGGCTTCTACATTGTTGGAGGGTAGATAAGAGAGTAACTTGCGGGTAATGGCGAGCGACTCCTGCTCATCACGCCCCACGAAATGACCTACGCCGCTGATGCCGTAATGTACCTGCGCGCCACCCAACTGTTGGTGGCTGACTTCTTCTCCGGTCACGGTCTTCACCACGCTGGGGCCGGTGATGAAGACCATAGAGGTCTTTTCGGTCATCACGATAAAATCGGTGAGCGCAGGGCTGTAGGCAGCGCCGCCGGCGCAAGGCCCTAACATCACCGAGATCTGCGGCACCACGCCCGAAGCCATCCCATTGCGCTTGAAGATCTCGCCGTAGCCCTGGAGTGAGAGGACCCCTTCTTGGATGCGGGCGCCGCCAGAATCTAACAGCCCGATGATGGGCGCGCCATTGTGCATGGATAGGTCTTGCACCTGGGTGATCTTGCGAGCGTGTACCAGCGAGACCGAGCCGCCTGAGACCGTGAAATCCTGGGCATAGACGTAGACTGTGCGCCCGTCAACTTCCCCGTAGCCGGTCACCACCCCGTCACCGGGGAGGGACTTCTCGGCATCAACGACGATGGAGAAGGGTTGCAGTTCCTGGAAAGTACCGGCATCCAAGAACATCTCAATGCGCTCCCTGGCCGTCATCTTTCCTTTGGCGTGTTGTTTATCAATGCGATTTTGTCCGCCGCCAAGTTGGGCCTCTTTCTGTTTGGCGCGCAGTTTTTCAAGACGCGGGTCTATTGTTTTGTTCATTCTTCCTCCTAACAGGTAATTAGTGCTTGGATGATAATTCTTGGTTACTTTTTTCGTGTCATCTCAATATTTCGGGGTAGTTTTTACCACAGAGACCCGGAGGGCACAGAGTTTTTTATTTTTTCTCAGTGTTCTCGGTGTCTCCGTGGTGAGCATCACAGAAACGCCATGTTTCCTCCTACTTATTGAGAAGACACCTTTTTTCCAGAGTAAATGGCTACCGTTCCCCACATCCGTTGCTGACAAGTAAGTGCATGTAAACACTGGGCGGCCATCAGAGCACTGACGGACTCGGGACGCATAAAAGCTTTGACGGAATGCGGTAAATACTGATAGGCCGCGGTCTCTCCTGAGAATAGACTCCCCACTAGTGGGGCTAAAACAAAAAAATAACCGCTGATTGCTAACGAACTGAACCACTGTCGCGGCCAGGACATCTCCAGGCAGATAATTTTACCGCCTGGTCGTACCACGCGCGTCTGTTCGGCGAAAGCCTGTCCCACATCCGGCACATTGCGCATGATGAAGGCGGAGATTACCGCGTCAAAGGTATTGTCTGGATATGGCAAATGTAGAGCGTCGCCGGCGTTCCAAGCCACCCTCTGTTGGGCTGGTTTTCGCTTCGCTTGCGCTAACATTGCTAGAGTGATATCCACTCCCACGACCCGCGCGGTGGAAAAATGTTCGTGTGCGGCTAGCGCGAACTCTCCAGTGCCTGTCCCCACATCCAACAACCTGCCTGTGGCGGGGACGGCGGCTAGCTCTAAAGCTATTTGCCGCCAGCGCTTAACTTGTCCCCACGAAATAAGCCAATTGACGAGATCATACTGGCTCGCAATGCGAGTAAAGAGCTCCTGCATCGCCGCGCGTTGCTCTTTCTCTTCCTGAGCAGAGAGCGGTTGGGTCGATCTTTTGATAAAGTGCATATAGTTCATGCTACTAACAAGTCCCATTATAGATTTTTAGCTGGGCTAACTTTAAGTGGGAGGTGTCACTTCCCCTACTGAAGAAGTTCACTTCAAGGCGGCGGTAGCTTGCTGGAGCAGTGCCGAGATTGGGGCGAGGGTTTCCGGGGGCAGCGACACCTCAATGGGCAGTGAGGTGCGGAGATGATAGGTAAACGAGAGGGGGATGTTGGTCTGCACCGGGATATCCAACTCCAGGTGGAGTGGAATATCGGCTTGAATAGGAATGTTAACTATCCGGGGACCGAGCAACGGCAGAGAGATCTCTGTCTGCACCACGGTGGAGAGGAAGTAGGTCGTGTCTATCGGCACCGAGAAGGAATGATCGAAGGGGAGCGTTTCGGAGAGGGGAATACGCTGATCAATTTCGATTATGGTCTTGATTGGTCGAGAGCTCAATTGCTCCACGGTCCGTTCGGCTTGCGTCAGCAGCTCCAGGCTCTGTGCGCGGGCATAGTAGAGGGCGGCGAGCACCACACTGTTGAGGAGCAGCGAGAGGATGAGCAGCAGCCCGAACAAAATCGTTCTGAGAGAGCGGGTTTGTTCATCGTTCATAGAAATTTCTCCTGATATGAATAAACAAATTTGACTCTACTGTAAAAACCA
>JAIOSN010000288.1 GCA_021107605.1 Anaerolineae bacterium
GTGATTGGTTGTTTTATCGGCGTGGCCGTATTCGTTTACCAGATCTACCTGGCTATCCAGGCTTACAAAGGTGAATGGGTCGTTGTGCCGGTACTGACCGAATTTATTAAGGGCCAGGGGTGGATATAAGCTAACTCCTTAAGCAACCTTAAGTAGTTGAGTTAAAAGCATCTGTCTCCTTTGGGGGCGCAGATGCTTTTTTGGTGGGAGAGTAGGGGGGGCAGTCTCGGCACAAAACGTTCCTAGCTCCAACGCCTCCATGTTGACTTCATAGCGTAGCCGCGCTATACTTCTCTTACTTTCGGATAGGAGAGAAGTTCTATGGTAGGTCTGGGCGTTCATATTGCCATCATCCGCGACGGGCGGGTGGTGCTGACCAAACGTGAGGATTTCGAAGTCTGGTGCTTGCCCGGCGGCGGCGTGGATTCCGGCGAATCTGTGTCCCTGGCGGCCATCCGGGAAGCCCGCGAAGAGACCGGGCTGGAGGTTCGTTTAACGCGGCTGGTGGGCATCTATTCCAAACCGCAATGGAGCGACCACGATCTGCTCTTCGCTGCCGAGCCGGTGGGCGGCGAGCTCATATCCACATCCGCAGAAGTGGTGGACATCGGCTACTTTGCCCCCTCGGCGTGGCCCGAACCGCTGATCCCCTGGCACCGGCAACGTTTGCAAGATGCGTTGCGCGCAGAACATGGCGCTTCGGCCTGCTCCCAGGACGTGCCGGTGATTTTCCCCCCGGAGCTCTCGCGCCGGGAACTCTACGCCTTGCGCGACCGGTCGGGCCTGTCGCGGCAGGAATTTTTCCTACGGCTTATGGGAGCGTTGGAGACCATCCATTGCGCTGTGGAAGTTGGGCTTGATCTTGGAGGACACTCGTGAATCAATTTCGTAAATATGATCCGCTTGACCCTGACAACCGTGAGGCGGCGGAGTCGCTGCAGCGACTCGCCCGGCCCTCACCGCCATTGGAAACGGAGTCATCCACAGTGCCGGGGAATATGTTGCGTTGTCCTCAGTGTGGCGGAACGATGGAGGTGCGTTTTATCGGTGAGTTGCGCGATAAACGCGCCGGCTGTCCTTACTGCGGCACTGAAGTGGACTTACCCGACAGCTACCAACGCATCGAGCGCCATCACGAGCAGCAGACCGACATGTTGAGTAGCCGGACAGTGGACAGAATCGTCGTGCAGACGCGCAGCGATGGGGCGGCTGTGCCGGAGGCAGGCCAGGAAGTTCTCGAATCGCTGTTCCAGCAACGCACGGAGTCTTTGGCGACGCTGGAGACCGAGGAACTTCCCGGTTGTTTGGGCTGGTTGACGCACTTGCTGCCGGGTAGTGTGACCAGGGCTAACGTCAAACTCCACCCTCCGTTCGTGGTGGATAAGGTACAGCGGGGCGGTGTACCGGCGGGTTCCCTCGGTCCAGACGCGGACATGCAGCTGGCCGGAGGCGCGTTACCGCCTGAAGAACGCCGCCCCTGTCCCCATTGCGGCGCGACCATCTCTAAGCACGCGACCCGCTGCGCTTGGTGCGGCACATTTCTGGCCCCGTCGGAGTAGGGAATTCACTACAATGGCAAACCTGACCACCTGACTGTTTGACTAAAGACTACCTGACCAAAGACTACCTGACTAAAGACTACTTGACTAAAGACTACCTGACTGAAAGGAGCACCAAATGGACTTCGAGAAACTTGGCTCATTTTATCTCGGCAAGGAATATGACGTAGCGAAGAAGAAACTAACCGACCGCCTCTTGATGTACGACGCCCGCGACTTGACGACGCACGCGGTCTGTGTTGGCATGACCGGCAGTGGCAAGACCGGTCTCTGTATTGACCTGCTGGAAGAAGCGGCCATTGATAACGTGCCGGCGATCATCATTGATCCCAAGGGTGACATCACCAACTTGCTGCTCACCTTCCCCGACCTGAATCCTGGCGATTTCCGCCCCTGGATCAACGTGGACGACGCCCGGCGCAAGGGGTTGAGCGAGGAGGAGTTCGCCGCCAAACAAGCGGAACTGTGGCGCAAGGGTCTGGCTTCGTGGGGGGAAGACGGCGCGCGGATCCGCATGTTGCGCGAGTCGGCGGACTTGGTCATCTACACGCCCGGCAGCGACGCGGGCATCCCCGTCTCCATCCTGCAATCCTTCGCCGCCCCGCCGCTGAGCTGGGACACGGAGGCGGAACTGCTCCGCGAGCGCGTCCAGGGAACCGTGAGCGCGCTACTGGGTCTTATCGGTGTGGATGCCGACCCTGTGCGCTCCCGCGAGCATATCCTGCTCGCCAACCTCTTTGAGCATTTCTGGCGGCGGGGTGAGGACCTCAATCTCCCGAAGTTGATCCTCGCTATCCAGACACCGCCTATCCGCCAGCTCGGTGTTTTCGACATTGACACTTTCTTCCCGCAGAAGGAGCGCTTCGGCCTGGCGATTGCCCTCAACAACATCATCGCCGCGCCCTCGTTCCAGAGCTGGCTACAGGGACAGCCGCTGGATATCGCCGGTTTTCTCAGCACGCCGGAGGGTAAACCCCGCCACTCTATCTTTTACATCGCCCATCTCAGCGACGCGGAGCGCATGTTCTTCGTCACCATGCTGCTCAACCAACTCGTCACCTGGATGCGCGCGCAGGCGGGCACTACCAGCCTCCGCGCGTTGCTCTATATTGACGAGGTCTTCGGCTATTTCCCCCCTGTCGCCAACCCGCCCAGCAAAAAACCGCTCTTGACGCTGATGAAGCAGGCGCGGGCCTTCGGTCTCGGCGTGGTCCTCACTACCCAGAACCCGGCGGATTTAGACTACAAGGGGCTGACCAATGCCGGCACGTGGTTCATCGGTCGCTTGCAGACGGAACGCGATAAGGACCGGCTCCTGGAGGGATTGGAGAGCGCGTCGGCGCAGGCCGGCGCGGCCCTCAACCGCAAGCAGCTGGGTGAGATCATGAGTGATTTGGGGAAGCGGGTCTTTTTGCTGCACAACGTTCACGAACCCGCGCCTGTTACCTTCCAGACGCGCTGGGCGATGAGCTATCTGCGCGGCCCGTTGACCCGTCCACAGGTGCGGACCCTGATGGGGGGGCGCGCGCCCGATACGCCGGTGGTTGCACCGCAGAAGCTAACGTCATCTTCTCTCGAAACCCGTGGAGGGATGGCGGCAGCTTCCGCCGCGCCATCCTCACAGCCGACGCCGGCCCCTGAACCCGCCAGCCCGCATCCCACCGCGCCTCCCGCGTTGCCGGCGGCCATCCAGCAGGTTTACCTGCCCACTCGCATAGGCAGCTCATCCGCCGAGAAGGAAATCACGGAGCGCGCCCGCGAGCGGATTGAGGTGCAGGAACGTCACCTGCTCTACATCCCCGCCCTGCTGGGCATGGGACGGGTTCACTTCGTGAAGAAAACCCGCGCGCTCAACGTGAATGAGGCGGAGGACTTCACCTTGCTGGCGCAGCCGCCACGGGGCGTCGGTGTGGTGCGTTGGGAGCAGGCCCAGGAGCCGGAGCTGACCCCGCGCGATTTGCTGGATCGCCCGGAGCCGGAGGCTTATTTCGACGAGCTGCCGGAGACCATCAACGAGGCCAAAGAGCTTGCTGCGCTGAAAAAGGAGCTACAAGATCACCTCTACCGCACCCGCACGCTGAGTCTGCTTTACAGCCCGGCGGCGAAACTTTACTCCCGCCCCGACGAGGACGAACGCGAGTTCCGCATGAGATTGCGCCAGGAGGCCCGCGAGCTGCGGGACGCCGAGGTAGACAAGCTCGAGGACCGTCACGCCACTAAACTGCGGACGTTAGAAGACCGGTTGCGGCGCGCTAAAACCGCGTTAGGGCGGAAGGAATCCGCCTCCCGCGCCCGCAAACAGGACGCTTTCCTCTCCGCCGGCGAGACGGTATTGAGTCTCTTCTCCGGACGGCGACGTTCGATTTCGGCGACAGCGAACAAGTTCAGCCGTACTTCTACGGCAAAAGCGGATGTGGACGCCGCCGAGGAGCAGGTCGCAGTCTTGCAGGAGGACATCAAGGATCTGCTGGCGGAGTTCAAAGAGGATACCGCTGCCATCACCGCGCGCTGGGAAGAGGCGCAGCGCGATCTGGACACCCTGCCCGTCCAGCCGCGCCGCAACGACATCGAGGTGACGCTGTTCGCGCTTGCCTGGACGCCCCACTGGCAGATCGCTTACCGGGATCGGAGCGGCATCACCCAGACGGCGCTGCTGCCGGCGTATTGATGATCATTAGAAAAGGTAGCTCCCCGCAAAGACGCTAAGCCGCTAAGAAAAAAATTGGGTCTCTGGGACTGGGCGGGGTAAGTGCCAGGCGACGTAAATTTTTCACCACAGATTACACGGATTACACTGATTTTTTACTTTTTTCTGGGCTAATCCGTGGTTAATTTTAACTTGACCACGCGAATTCCCAAAGAGCCAAAAAATTAAGGTAAACGTTCAGACCTCCGAGGTTTTGACGGAGGAGTACCAGCTGCTAAACCTCGGAGGTCTTTGGGGATATGCCCCCTGAACGTTTACAAATTAAGTTCTAAAATCTGTGCGTCTGTGTGGTGAAATACTTGGTTTTTTCAGTAGACTTAATGTTCCGTTTGGAGAAGGTTTACGCCACACGTAATACGTAACTCGGACAGAGCTCTCAACTTGTTTGAAACACACCCAAATCGTCTCTATCTTATTTCCAAGTAATCCAGAAGGAGCTAGGCTTATGATTTTGCGGCATAGACGCTGGCAGCTAGCTCCTCCTGCTCCGGTCGCCCTCTTTGAACGGTTCTCAGCCCTCGATCCGCTGGTGGTACAATTGCTCTACAACCGGGGGCTGACAACCTGTGAGGAGGTTGACGCCTTTATCACCGGTGCAGATGTGACCGGCAATCCTTTCGCGCTGGCTGGTATGGGGACGGCCGTTTCCCTGATCCGGCAGCTGCTCGCGGCGGGAGAGAGTATCGTTGTCTATGGCGATTATGATGTGGACGGGATTACCGCCACGGCGGTTTTGGTGCAGACTTTGAAGTCGCTGGGCGGCCATGTCCAGCCCTATATCCCTGACCGCGAGGGCGAGGGTTACGGGTTGAACTGTGCCGCCATCAGGGATTTGGCCGGCGCAGGCGTAGGGTTGCTTATCACGGTTGATTGTGGCATCAGGTCTTTAGAAGAGGTGGCGCTGGCCCGCCGTCTGGGGATGGCGGTGGTGATCACCGATCATCACCATCTGGGGGAGGCGTTACCTCCAGCGAATGCAGTGCTCAATCCGCGGCGGCCAGAGAGCAACTACCCGTTCAAGGATTTGGCCGGCGTGGGGGTAGCGTTCAAATTGGCCGAGGCTCTGTTGCGGGTGAATGAGCGCGTCGCGCTGCCTACTACGAAACAGAAACTAGCCAGTGCTGAGTTGTTGGATTTGGTGGCTCTGGGCACGGTGGCGGATATGGTGCCGCTCTTGGGCGAAAACCATTTCCTGGTGCAGCAAGGGTTGGCGGCTATCAACGCTCCTCGCCGGCCCGGCATCAGCGCGCTGATGGAGGTGTTGGACATCGAACCGGGTGGGGTGAATGCCGCGACGATCAGTTTTGGCTTGGCCCCCCGGTTGAACGCGGCGGGACGCATTGATGATCCGCTCAAATCCTTGCAATTGCTCCTAGCGCCGGATCTAGCGCGCGCGTTGCCGTTGGCGCGTGACCTCCAACAGATCAACCAGGAGCGGCGCGATCTGACCACTTATGTGCAGGAGCGGGCCAGAGCAATGCTTTTAGAAAGCGAGGAGGATCTGCCGTTGCTCTTTGCCAGCGCGGATGATTTCCCGGCAGGCATTGTGGGTCTGGCGGCCGGGCGCCTTTCCGAGGAGTTCTACCGTCCGGCGATTGTGATTGAGCGAGGGCCGGAGTTCTCCAAAGGTTCTGCTCGCTCTATTCCCGAATTTCATATCACGGAGGCGCTGGATAAGGTGGCGGATTTACTGGTGCGCCACGGAGGGCACGCGGCGGCAGCTGGTTTCACCATCCGCACGGCGGACTTGCCTGCTCTGCGCGCCCGGTTGACAGCGTTGGCAGCGGAGGCGTTGCGGGATATCTCCCTCAAACCTTCCCTGCGCGTTGATGTTGAGACGCCGTTGAGCACGCTCTCTTGGAAGACGCTGGATGCGCTGGCACAGCTGGCACCCTTTGGCTACGGGAACCCGCAGCCCACTTTTCTAAGTCGCGGGGTGCGGGTACAATATGCGCGTGCCGTGGGTAGCGAGGGACGGCATCTCAAACTCTACTTGATTGACCACGAAGGTAAATCTTGGGACGCTATCGCTTTCCGGCAGGGCGATTGGATTGGTCGCCTACCCAACCTGATTGACCTGGTCTATTATCTGGAACGCAACGAGTGGAAGGGCCGCGTCGCCTTGCAACTGAACGTGCGGGATATCCATCCAGCGGGAGCAGATTAGCTGGCCTGGCGAAGTCCACCTGCGTGGACTAGTGCTTTGGTTTTCAACCTTGGTAGTGTCTTTAGGTTTTCGTCAGTCCCGTACGCCGACTGAAGTCGGCTACCAGAGGCTGAAGCCGTCTGTCCACCTGCGTGGACAGGATTGAGCGCGTCGCTTTCCGGCGAAGCCTGGCGACTGCCCTTGCCAGACGGCTCTGGGCCGTGGGAAGTCGCGACTACCGCTGCGAAGTCCACCTGCGTGGACTGGCTGTGGCTGGTCTCCTGACCAAGCCATCTGGCCGACGCCAGCACGCTGCGCGGGCATGGTCAGGAGATCGGCCCCAGCTGGCAGACTTTCAACTTTTGACTTTCAACTTTTGACTTTTGACTTTTGACTAACGACTTTCGACTAACGACTTTTAACTAACAACCTTTAACTTGCAACTGAGGTGTCCATGACTATCAAAATTACTGGTGAACATTTAACCCTGGAGGATGTGGGTGCTATTGCGGAAGGCGCTTCGGCGATTCTTTCTGAGGAAGCGCTAGCAGCGATGGAGCGTTCTTGGCAAGGCGTACAGACGTTGCTGGCCCGTGGCGAGATCGCTTACGGCATCACCACGGGATTTGGGGCCTTCAAAGGGCGCATTATCCCCCCGCATGAGGTGGCGGCCCTGCAACGCAACTTGGTCCTCAGCCATTCCGCGGGCGTGGGGCCGCTCTTGGACGCGCCGACTGTGCGGGCCATTATTGGGGTGCGCGCCAACACTCTCGCTCTGGGGTACTCTGGGATCCGTCCGCAGACGGTGCGCGCCTTGCTGGCTCTGCTCGACACCGAGCTGATTCCTTGTATTCCCGCCTACGGTTCGTTGGGCGCCAGCGGTGATCTGGCTCCGCTGGCACATCTGGCCTGCGTGCTTATCGGGGAGGGCGAGGCACTCTTGGATGGCGAACGACTGCCCGGCGGCGAGGCGTTGCAGCGCGCCGGTCTCCAACCGGTGACGTTGGCGGCCAAGGAGGGCTTGGCGCTCATCAACGGCACGGCGGTGACAACAGCTCTGGGCACTCTGGCCGCTCTCCGGGCCGAGAATCTGATCCAGGCAGCGGACATCGTGGGCGCGTTGACGGTGGAGGCGCTGCGCGGCACACCGGCGGCTTTTGACCGGCGCATCCATCAGGTGCGGCCCCATCCCCGGCAGATAGATACCGCGGCGCATCTGCGCCACTTATTGGAGGGCAGCACTTTTGTCCGCCCGCACGACCCCCGCGATATCCAGGATGCTTACAGCCTCCGTTGCATTCCCCAGGTACATGGCGCGGTGCGCGACACCGTGGCCTATATGCGCTGGAATCTGGGGATCGAGCTCAACGCCGTCACCGATAACCCGCTGATCTTCTTCGACGAGCAAGGTGAACCAGAGGTGCTCTCCGGTGGCAATTTCCACGCCGAGCCGGTCGGATTGGCTTTAGATTACCTCAAGCTGGGGTTGGTGGAACTTGGTAACATCAGCGAGCGCCGTATAGCACGGCTGGTGGACGAATCCTTGAGCAATGGTTTGCCGCCTTTCTTGACCCGCTACGGAGGGCTGGAGAGCGGCTTTATGATCAGTCATTACACAGCCGCCGCGCTGGCCTCGCAGAACAAGGTCTTGGCGCATCCTTCCACGGCGGATTCCATTCCCACCTCGGCCAACGTGGAGGATCACGTTAGTATGGCGACCAACGCTGCTCACCATACGCTGCGAGTAATTTCGCATGTGGAGCAAATTCTGGCGATTGAGCTCCTGACGGCCGCGCAGGGCGTTGATTTCCGCCGTGA
>JAIOSN010000321.1 GCA_021107605.1 Anaerolineae bacterium
ATAGCTACCCCCACCGGTGCCCTCCGTATCGCCCCAAGTCTGCCTCTCGCTCCAGCCGCTGCCGGTGTTCAGCCAGACCCAGACTTCACCATTATTAGTGCTAGTGCTTTCGCGATGCACCACATCCGGCAGGCCATCGCCGTTCATGTCCAGCATGTCTACCTGGGTATCATTCCCGCTGTTCACGTGGCGGACATAGCTACCCCCACCGGTGCCCTCCGTATCGCCCCAAGTCTGCCTCTCGCTCCAGCCACTGCCGGTGTTCAGCCAGACCCAGACTTCGCCGTTATTAGTGCTAGTGCTTTCGCGATGCACCACATCCGGCAAGCCATCGCCGTTCATGTCCAGCATGTCTACCTGGGTATCATTCCCACTGTTCACGTGGCGGACATAGCTACCCCCACCCGTGCCCTCCGTATCGCCCCAAGTCTGCCTCTCGCTCCAGTCGCTGTCCAACACCTGGTAGTCAAACTGCGCCGGCGGCAGGCAGGTCGTGCCGTCCGTGCCACACTCGGTGATCTTCCACAGCTGCGACTTGCCTCCACTGCCCGTCGAATAGTCCAGCGTGTACTTGCGCAGCAAGTTACCGCCGGACTGGACCTCAATGTTCGCCAGCCGCTGGTCAATCTTGACCAGCGCGCCCTGGGCGTAGGAGGAACGCACGTCCGGGCGCGCTTGCCAGTTGAACTTGACCGTGTGGTAGGCCCCGATGCCGCCGGCGTCGTTGTAGGCGTAGGTAATGGTATCTGGGTAAAAGTCGCCGTTGGTTGTGTCCTCGCTGTAGCTGATGGTCATATAGTTACCATTGGTATCCAACACCCGGTCCAGCATCCACACGCGCACCGCGCTGTCTTTGCCCACCGCCTCAATGCGCGAGTGCAAGTTGGTATCATCGTAGCCGAAGCGGTACTGCGTCCCGCTCTTGTCGGTCACTACCCAGTAGCTCCCGGCCCCGGAGCCGCCCACGTTCTGGATGCGGTGATAGTTCTCGTGTTTGGTGTGGTAGTAACCATCGTGGAAGATCAAGTCCTCGCCGCCCAACACAAAGGTATCGCTAGCGTCGTACTGGGGCGCACCGTTTTTGGTGGAGCGGGCGATCATATCCAGGCCGGCGATAGACCAGCCGTAGCCCAGCACACCCCACTTGACCTGACTGTTGTAGCCCAGTACCAGGTTCGGCTGCATCCCCCCCGCGCCCGGTGGCACTTCAAGGGAATAGTGATACGTCGCTGCGCCGCTGGAGAGATTGGTCTTATCCTCCACGTGGACTCCTGATTGTAGTGTGGTGAGCGCAGGATTCAGGGAGTCTCCCGTGGCCATGACCATGTTGCCCTTGTTCTCCGCAGCGGGGAGCGCTTGTTCGTCGTCCGGTGGAGGTTGCACATCATCGGGTAACGGTGCCTCTTGGCCGCCCTCCACCGGGGCGGGATCAGCAGCCGTCACCGGTGGAGGAGGAGTCTCGTCGCCGGCCAGCGCTGGCAACACCGTGCTCATGATCATAGACAAACATAAAATCAGTGCCAGTGCGACCTGGCCCTGACGGCCTACACGTGCCGGCCTCTCAGCCCTGGTTATGCGTTTGTAGGTACGGCTAAAATTGTGCCAAGACATTTTGCACCTCCCGATGCTATAAATGAACATGAGAAACACAACCCTTAACATACTGAAAATTGAGTCTATTGAAAAAAACTGGGAAATTCACCACAGAGGCACGGAGCGCACCGAGATTTTAAACTTAACCTTGAAAAAATTAATTTTTCGACGTGTAAATCAGCCATCCCCAGGTAGCGGGTAGGAATAGATCCTTGTTTCCTTAACTGTTCTCTTAAGTGTAGCAATAATTGACTATCGCTGTCAATACAAAAAACGTCAAGAAAACGTCAGGAAAACGTCATCCTTCTTTGCCGGGCCGCCGACTTTGACAAACCCCATAATATGGTTAGAGTTACGCCACGTTCAATGGCTGGTTGCTGCAATGATAGGGGGATAGGGCAATCAGGAACAACGCACGATGCAGCGTGGGGAAAGACTGTTTTTGGCGGAGGATAGCCATGTTAGATAATGACCGTACCTACAAGCAAGCGGTTAGAAGAGCTCTAGCTCACTTTCACGACACCGCCTATCTGCGTGTTTGCCCGTTGGCCGAGGCGTTGTTGCCGGTTACAGACCGGGGGTGGGCATTACAACGCCTGTTGCGCACAGCGGTGGAACATATCAAGCCGCTAGGGACGCCTGTTGAGGACGACAGGAAGTGGCGACCTTATTGGGTCCTCTACTATAGATATGTCCAAGGTCAAAGCCGCTGGAGAGTAATGTCCAAGCTGGCGATAAGCGATGCCACCTTCATCCGCGCGCAGAGAAAAGCCATCATGGCTGTGTGCGATTTTATGAGAGATCGGGAGCGAGATTTTCATCCCCCACCGGTCAGCCCCCGGCAGATTCCCCGTATCGAGAATTTCGTCGGGCGCGAGGGGAACTTGACCGCCTACCGCTGCCAATTGGAGGAAGAACACCTGGCGGTGATCGTCGGGCCGGCCGGGGCGGGGAAGACCGCGCTGGGGGCCGAGTTAGCCGCTGCGTGGCAGGCCGAGGACCACCCACTCCTCTGGGTCACCCTGCGCAACGGGCGGAATGTCACGCTGGAATCGTTACTGGAGGAGATCGCGCTCTCGTTAGCCGCGTGGGGGCAGGAGAGCTACTGGCGCTTCTTGCAGGCGGAGCGCCGCAAAGAAACCTCTCTCGCACCTGGCAGCCAGGTGCGCTACTTGCTGACCATCCTTGAGCAAGGGGAATACACCATCTGTCTAGACGACCTGCAGTTGACGAGCGACGATCCGGCCATCAATGCATTCTGCGCCGACCTGCTACACAGTGCAGAGCAGAGAAAGTTGTGGTTACTGGTAATGAGCCGCGTGAGGCCAAACTTCGCTCGCGGGCGTATTTTCAAGCCCCTGGATGGTTTGGGGTGGGAAGATGCCCGCCACTTGTTGGCAGTCAATGGTCTGACGACCTTGCCGGAGGCGGCCTTTGCCGAACTCTACACCAAGACAGGCGGCCTGCCTGTCTTTCTGCAACTCTTTGTTGCCTGGGCGCACAACGGAGGATTGGCGAATATAGAAAGTGAGGAAGTCAGGCAGAAACTAGTTGCCTTTGCGGGGAACATGGTACAGGAGCGCGATATCAGGAGTTATCTACTACACCAGCTGTACAATACGCTCACCTCCCAGGAGCGGAGGTTCCTTACTTGCGTGGCTGTCTTCCGTCTCCCTATTGAGACGGAAGACATGTCGGTCGCGGCCTTGCTGAAAGCAGAGGGAGTGCAGGATGTCGAGACCACCTTGATGGCATTGGCCGAGCGGTACATTTTCGTTCCCCTGGTGGGGCAGAATCAGATCACTTTGCATCCTCTGGTGCGGGCTTACTTTGCCCGGCGGCTGCGATTGAGTCCAACCGACCAGGCCCGCCTCCACCGGCGGGTGGGCGAGTATTACGAGTGCAGCGTGGGAGATATGCTGGAGTCAGGGTATCATTACTTCGAGGCCGGAGATGTGGAGCGAGCAGCGCGACTGTTGAGCGAGAACACTCTCTGCTTGATCAATGCCGGTCAGGCCGGGTCAACCCGGGAGCAACTGGAGCGGTTGGCCTCCCACCTGGCCCGGTCAGAGACTGTCCAAAACTTGGAGCTGCGCTTTGATGTAGCAGCGGCCCGCGAGCAGTTGTGCCACTTGCTAGGGCTACGAGAGAAACAGAAGGCGGCCCTGGACATCATGCAGAGTCTGGCGGAAGAACTGAGCGACGACCGGCTACTGGCTCTGGCCTACAACCGCCGCTCGCGCTTTTACAGGACAACGGGGAAATTCACGACAGCCATCACTGCGGCCCAAGCGGGGCTGAAGGCTGCCCGGCTGGCCCATGATAAAACAACCGAGGCCGAGAGCCTCCAATATTGGGGAGTGGCGCTGTGGTTGTGCGATGACTACGTGGCCGCCCGCGAGCGCCACCAGCAGGCATTGGCTCTGACGCGCGAGACAGGTGAACGATCAGGCGAAGCAAATAATTTGAACGAGCTAGGTAATATCTATTATCGTCTGGACGAACTAGCTGCCGCGAGGAGTTTCTATGAGCAGGCACTGGATATCTGGCGAATTATGGGTGACCAGCGAGGCGAGGAGAAGATCTTGAATAACTTAGGCCTGGTTTGGTGCGCCCTGGGTGACTATGTGACCGCGCGCGAATGTCACGAACAGGCATTAACTATTGTCCGGGCCATCGGCGACCAGCAGGGCGAGGCGGCCAGTTTGAACAATTTGGGTGTCGTCTACTACAACCTGGGGCACTACGTCGTCGCGCGCGAGTACTACGAGCAATCGTTAGCGATCAAGTGGGCCGTCGGTGACCAGCAAGGCCAGGCAAACACTTTGAACAACCTGGGGACGGTTTGGCGTGTCTTGGGTAACTACGTCGCCGCGCGCGAGCATTTTGAGCGGTCACTGGTGCTCAAGCGGGCCATCAGTGACCTGCGGGGTGAAGCACACAGCCTGAACAACCTGGGCGTGGTCTGCTATGAAGAGGCAGAGTACACAGCTGCGCAGGCTTATTACGAACAGGCTCTGGGTATTACACGGACCACCAGTGATAAGAGAGAAACAGGCTTTGCCCTTACCAACCTGGGGATGGTTCTGGAGCGGCTGGGCGATCTGGATGGAGCGGAGGCAGCCTACCGTGAGTCGCTGTTCATCCGCCGCGAGATCGGGCAGGCTGCGCTGGCCATTGAGGACATGGCCGGGCTGGGCGGGGTAGCTCTGGCGCGGAGCCGGTGGCAAGAAGCCAAGCAGTATGCTGAAGAGTGTCTGGTGCATATCACCGCGCACGGTGTAGCAGGGATTGAGTACGTGTTCGAGGTCTATCTGACCTGCGTGCGTGTGCTGGAGGCCTGTGGTGAGCACGAGCGGGCGTGGGGCGTACTGGCGAAGGCGCACGCGCTATTAATGGAGCGGGCGGATAAGATTGAAGACGAAACGCTGCACGGCTCATTCCTAAAGAACGTACCAATCCACCGGGAAGTGGTGCAAAAGTGGGAATGTGATGCCCCGCGCTGAAGCCGTAGGGCTGTTTTGGGCCTTTACTGGCTCATTCGCCACGCGCTGCACGGCCTCTTCGTTTTCCTCCTTAAAAATAATTGGCAATAATTTATTACTGGCCCCCCTCCAA
>JAIOSN010000033.1 GCA_021107605.1 Anaerolineae bacterium
CTGCGGTGATGAATAGGTACATGGGGGTGTAGGCTTGGACTGCCAGAGCGGCCAGGATGAGGTAGGGGCGCTGGGGGAGCAGCTCGGCCAGTAATGCCCGGCTGAGGATCAACGCGATGACGCCGCAGAGAACGGAGAAGAAGCGGGCGATGTGGATAGCTAACACTGTTCCTTGCCAGGGGAAACGTTCCAATGTGGGGTCATGCAACACCACATTGAGGTTGCTGCCATCTGCGGTGGCTACGCCGCGTGCGGCTTGCGGGTTGAGGTGGCGTACGGTTGCTAAATCTGCGGTATCAAAAGGGGCGGTAAGCAGCGCGGTGAGGAAGTAGTAGAGCGGCGGTTGGCCGCCTTCTTGTTCCCATGGACCAACTGCGGCTTCCGGATCGGTGGGCAGCACGGGGAGAGCATGTTGGGTAGCGAGATGCTGCACCATAGGGTAGTGAAAGAGCTCATCGGGGGTTTCGAAGATGGGAACTGTGATGCTGTACGCTGTTCCCAGGATGAGAAAGGTGGCTAGAAGGGCATAGTATATTTTTTGCGTTGTAGCTGAGTTGGACAAAGACACTCCTTAGCGTTGACTCCACTGAAAAAATAGTTCACCACAGAGGCACGGAGAACACTGAGGAAAGAACTATAGGACGCAGATGCACGCAGATAAAAACTGATTTTTTGTTACTACTTTGACAATGCGCCTCCGTGGTGAAATCTTGACTTCACTAAAAAAAAGATATCTCACCGCAAAGACGCAAAGGACGCTAAGAAAAAAATTAGTTTTAGGGTGAAAATATTTAACATTGTCTATCAAAAACTTAAAAGACCTCGGAGGTCTACAAACGTGCTCTCAATCTGTCAAACCGCAGTTCTCAAGAGTTTTTTGTCATATGGGACTGTTCTCCAAAGACCTTGGAGGTCTAGTGCTCTCGAATATGACATTGTCAAGCTACTCAGGCTGGCCTATTTTCAGACCTCCGAGGTCTATAAATGTTAATCTTTCTCTGCGATGACGTTGCGAAATAGCTCGCCGGTGTATGCGGCGATGCGCTTCCAGGAGAATTTAGCGGCTAAGTCGCCGGCGTTTTTCTCTAGTGTGGTGCGGAGGGCGGGGTCTTGATGCAGGCGTTGGATGGCTGTGGCTAACGCTGCTCCATCTTCTGGCGGCACAAGCAGGACGACTTTTTCATCGGGCAGCTGCTCAATTTTGACCGGCGGCTGGGTGGTCACAATGGCGCGTCCATGCGCCAGACAAGCGTGGAGTGTTCCCCGGCGCAGGTTGACGCCTTCACGGTAGGGCAGCGTGCAGATGTCGGCAGCCAAGAGGGCGGCGGATACCTCCGTAGGGCGGGTGTAACCGGTGCAGTGGATATGCGCCTCAAGCCCATATTCTTCGACCAGCGCGTCGATCTGTGCGGCGTAAGTGGAGTTGGTGATGTCGCTATCCCCGGTGCGCCCGCCGATGAAGACGAGATGAGCTGGGAGATGATGTTGAGTGTGTAAGAGCTGTAGCGCCTCCAAGAGATATTCTATCCCCTTGCTCCGGTTAAGGAAGCCGAAAAATCCTAAGAGCAAAGCCTTGGTGGGGATCTGGTGCGCCTGACGCCAGTGCTGGCTGTTGTACCCCGCCGGTGGATGCGGGGAGATATTGCTGCCGATATGGATCAGGCGAATTAGGGGTTGCGGGTCTTCTCCTAAGAAATCGCTCAAGGCGGTGTAATCTTTCCCATTGGTGACGATCACGCCATCGCTGTATTGGGCCAGCTGGCGGACGGCCCAGTGGCGTAATGCACTGGCTTTGGGGAAAAGGTAAGGCGGGAGCAGATCGTGAAAAGTGGTGACGATGGGTGCTCGGAGATGGTGGCTCTGCCAGCGTGGATAGAGAGTGATGCCGGCTTGTAGTTGGTAGGCGGCGATCTGATATTGGATATTGATGATGTCGGGATCATATTTGTGGAGCCACTCGGTCATCTGGGAGTAGGTTGCCCAGTCCCAATTTTTGATTTTGCGATGGACGGTCATTCCGTCCTCAACTCTCTCCGGGTTCTCGGTTGCTAAGGTAGTGAGGATATGCAGCTCGTGACCTTGTCTGGCCAGGTTTTGGCCGAGTTCGCGGGTGAAATCGCCTACTCCACCTTCTAGGGGTGGATATTCGCCGGTGATAATAGCTATGCGCATGTTGTTTCTCCCAATTATTTTTACGGTGAATGAGCAATTATATCTTGTAGGATCACGGTATCTGGTGTGAGTATTGCCCGGTCAGTCGTAGTGACTTTTAGCTTGTTGAATTCGTACCAGGGGCGTTCCCAGACGGTGACTGTCAGTCCATAATTTCGCGAGGTGTCCAAAGTTGGCGGCACAGCCAGGTCAATGCGCTGTTTTATTATTTGTCCTGGTAGCCATGCGGTGTGTGGAGGATTGAGCTGTAAGACATCGTTTTGAGTTAGGGAGTTGATGTCTGGATGGGTTAGCAGATGTGTGGAGACGCCATATTCGGCTGCCAAACCTCGCTCGGTGCGCCAGTAGAGAGTTACGGTGAACTGGCCGGTATTTTCTGTGATATATGCGTCAGATATATTGTATGCCACCAGGGTTAGGTTGCCATTAAGATAGGCTACTTGTGCCGGGTGAGCTATAAGACTTGCTTCTACTGCGGGGAGTAACCAGAAAGCAAAGTTAAACCAGAGCAAGGCCATAGCGGTCCCCCAGGTTAAAAGACGGCTTAGCGGCAGATTGTAGTGGGGGTGTTTGGTTTGCGTGTAGTTGATCAAGCCGATGAGGATGAGGGTTACTCCGCACATCTCACCTAATTCTTCTACAATTTGTAGCTGCTGGCAGGTATCGAATTCGAGCAGTTGGTAGCAAGCTTGTTTGACTACTAAATCCTCAATCAGAATACCTCCGCCTGCCATCAAGGCTAGACCTCCCACCAGCAGAGTTAGGAGAAGAAGATTTTTTTCCACAAACCAGAACATCACGATGGTGGAGAGAACTATTGAGATTCCCAAGCCAGCGTAGCCATATTCCCAATTGTAGATTGGTTCATGGAACATGTAGTATTCATCCAGGCCCATGAAAAGAAAGGCGAGTGTCAGTAGAAGCCAGTAGCGCTGTTGCCAACGTGAGGTGGCAAAGATATGGAGAGCCGCGATGAGGCCAGTTGTTACGAGTTGCGTTGCGGAAAAGGTTGCTGGGGCGTTCTGCTCGCCACCTAACGGATCCAGGAACCAGTCCCAAAATGGAAAGGCCTTAGTCCAACCGGCCAGATATACGACCGCGATGATAATCTCAATGGCAGTCAGGGCGATAAGTAGTTTGCGGGCAAGCGGTCTTAGCCGTTGGGCTAGGAGTCCTAGGGCGGAAATATAGAGGAGCGATAGAATTGCAAAGATCAGTGGTGGCATACTCTACCTACGATTTGAGACCATTCCTGGGCGCTCTTTTTCCAGCTGAAAGTGGGAGCGTGCCGGAGTCCGCGTGTACGTAACTCGGCGTGCAAATCAGTTGTTCTGTACCTGGCCCGTGGATAACTACTGAAACCGTAGGTTCCAGGCGACCCTCTGCGGCTGATATTTCTGGCAGGGCAGTGAACAGTATTAGCATACCAAAAAACCATAGTGTTAATGAGACCAATACAATCATACACCTTACAACCACGACCAGATCTCCGAGGTTTGCTGCGGCCCTAGCCCGAAAGAAATTTACCGCGTCAATGTTTTGTTTTATCTTTCGCATCACAACCTCCGAACTACCTAAGCATACAAGATTCTTCCGTTAAGACAAACCATTATGAGAATTCAGAACATCACGTAAGCGCAAGCGAGAAAGCGAGGGAGCGAGAAGGCGAGAAAGCGAGAAGGCGAGAAAGCGACGGAACACGCACCACGTTTTGCGTATTGCGTTTCCGCCTGACGTTTGACCCCGACGGAGCACGCGCCACAGATAACATAACCACCTTGTCATTCCGAGCAAGTGCAACGCGCAGCGCGCGGTGTACGCAGGCGAGGAATCTACTGGTTTCGTTTCAAAGTTCTCATCGGACGTGGAAGATTCCTCGCGGGCGCGTTGCTAGTGCTCCGCTGGCTCGGAATGACAAAAAGGCGAGAAAGCGAGAAGGCGAGAAAGCGAGAAAGCGATAAGGCGA
>JAIOSN010000229.1 GCA_021107605.1 Anaerolineae bacterium
CCGGCTACTCGCCAGCCAACCGGTGTTGGAAGATTCGGCGGAAGTTATCCCCCTGTTCCGGCATCAGGCGGGGCAGGCAGTAGCTGAAGCCGACGTGATTTTATTTCTGACTGATACCGTTACGGGTATCACCGGCGCGGATCGGGAAGTTGGGGAGTTGCTGTACCAGACTAAGAAGCCGGTATTGGTGGTAGCCAATAAAGCCGATAATGCCCAGCGCCGGCAGGAATCGCTGGAATTTTATGAGCTGGGGCTGGGAACGGTTTATCCTATTTCGGCCATCCATAGTTTCGGGGTGGCGGATTTGTTGGATGTAGTAATGGCCCATTTGCCGGCCATAGAAGAGGAACCGGTCGTAGAAGATGCGGTGCGGATTGCTTTCCTGGGCCGCCCCAACGTCGGTAAGTCTACACTCTTCAACGCTTTGTTGGGACATGAGCGAGCTATCGTTAGCCCGGTGCCCGGTACCACGCGCGATGCACTCGATACTGAGCTGCGTTGGGGGGATGAGAAGCTCATCCTCATTGATACGGCCGGCCTGCGGCGCCGGGGAAAAATCGCCCCTGGGGTGGAGCGGTACAGCACGTTACGTACTATTAAAGCGGCGGAACGCTCTGATGTGGCCTTGTTGCTCTTGGATGGAGTGGAAGGCATTACGGCACAAGATGCGCATATTGCCGGTATTATTGTGGAACAAGGCGTCAGCGTGGTGGTCTTAGTAAATAAATGGGACGCTGTCGATCTGGTCGTTAAGCAGAATGGGCTGCTGGTGGATACGGAAATCCGTGAGGATCTCAAATTCATGCCCTATATTCCGATCCTCTTCATCTCTGCTCTAACAGGACGCCGGGTGCAGCATGTGATCCCCACCGCGTTGGACGTGGTCACGGCGCGGCAGACGCGGATTGAATTCTCGTTGCTCAATGATGTGATCCGCGAGGCCATTGATAGACATTCGCCGCCCAACAAGCGCGGACGCCAGATGAAGCTCTATCAAGTTGCCCAACTGGATATTGAGCCGCCGACTTTTATCTTCTCCGTGAATGATTCTAGTTTGGTACATTTTTCTTATCGTCGTTACTTGGAGAACGTAATTCGTGAGGAGATTTTCCCCTTTCCGGGGACGCCGTTGCGCATGGTCTTCCGCGGGCGTGCAAAAAAGAGGCGTTGAGTTTAGTGTCAAGCGGCAGTCTTTTTTGGTTCAGGCGAACAGTTTTACGGGCGTCTTGTGGAGTGCTAACCAGGTGCGCGCGGTATTTTTATCTTGATGTAGTTGTCTGATCAGCGCTTCCGCCGAGGCGAATTTTAGTTCTGGCCGCAGGCGGGTCAGAAAATCCAGCTGTAGTTTCTCCCCGTAGATATCAGCCGAGAAATTCAACAGATGCGCCTCGACCGTTACCTGGCTATGGTTGAAGGTGGGACGAGTTCCAATGTTGGTCACGGCCCCAAAAGTGCCGCGGGCGAGGTGTGCGCGGCAGATGTAGCAACCGTGAGCCGGCAGCAGTCGCGTCGTGGCCGTTCCCAGATTGGCGGTGGGAAAACCCAGCGTCCGCCCGCGTTTTTCCCCGTGTTCTACCGAGCCGGTCAGTTGATAGGGTCGCCCCAAGAGCTCGTTAGCCAGCGTCAACAAGCCGTTTTGCAGGGCCGCGCGGATGCGCGTGCTGCGTACCGGTATTCCGAGGTGCTGGTATGGTGGCAGAACGCGCACCTCAAAACCAAACTCTCTCCCGAGGGCACGCAGGAAAGCACCGTCTCTCCGGTCATGCCCCAATTTGAAATCCGGCCCGATCCAGAGTTCTGTCATTTGTAGTTGTCGTCGTAAGTGAATGATAAAGGTTTCGGCTGGAATTTGTCTCATTTGATGATCGAAGGGTAAGAGCACTACTCCATCTATCCCCAAAATTTCCAGCTGTCTGAGCCGTTCTTCCCGTGAGGTGAGCAAGACAGCTTCTTTCTGCGTGAAGAATTGTACCGGCAGCGGGTCAAAGGTCACGGCTATTGCTGCGCGCCCAGCGGCGTGCGAGTCGTTGACCAGCTTGCCTATCAGGGCTTGATGCCCGCGATGCACGCCGTCAAACGCCCCGATGGTCACACTGGCAGGTTGGGTCAGAGCGGAGAAATTGAAATTACGTTTTAGCCACATGGAGTCACAGTTCAGTTTGCTTGGAGCACCAGATTTGGTCGCCAGCGTTCTTGGACGGGAACGAGTAGTGCTACCAATTCTCCCTGGGCATTGTGCGCCTGTACTTGGGCGACGTTGGGCGCGGCATTGAGCGTGAGCTGGCGGCCATAGCGGACATCCGCTACTTGTTCGGGGGTGAGTTCCACTACGGGTAGCGCGGAGAGGATGGTCTGGGGCGGGAGAAGGGCCTCTCGCAGCCGGTTTTCCGCAGCCAGCGCGCTTAGTTCCTCTAGGGTGTAGCTATCCGTCAATTGGAACTCTCCCACGGCGGTGCGTACCAGCGAGCGCAGATGCCCGCCACAACCTAGCGCCTTGCCCAAATCGTGGGCCAAACTGCGGATGTAGGTCCCCGCTGAGCAGCGGACGCGCACGGTGAGGTCGGGACTCTCCCAGGCCAGGAGCTCCAGCTCGTGGATGGTCACTTGCCGCGCGGGGCGCGCTATCTCCTCTCCCCGCCGCGCCAGTTTGTAGAGGGTTTGACCTCTGATCTTAATTGCCGAGTACATCGGTGGGATTTGAGCGAGCTCCCCGCGAAAATTATCCAGGGCTGCGGCGAGGGTGGCTTGATCAACTCTGACCGGACGGTGCTCTAAAATCTCGCTCTCTGCATCGTAGGTGGCGGTCGTGCCGCCCAACCGGATCACGGCGCGGTAGCTCTTAGTGGCGCCGGTGAGGAAACGCGCCAGTCGCGTGGCCGGGCCGACCAGGAGTACCAGTACCCCGGTCGCCAGGGGGTCTAGAGTGCCGGTGTGCCCGATGCGCCGCACGCCCGTCAGCCGCCGCAGGGCGTTGACCACGTCGTGCGATGTCGCGTGGAGCGGTTTATTAATGTTGAAGATTCCAATCATGGTTCCCCTGGAAAAGATAGCTCACCACGGAGACGCGGAGGACACTGAGAAAAAATGAGCTTGAGGAAGATCAAGTTTGATTCCTCTGAGAAAGGTAGCTCCCCGCCAAGACGCTAAGCCGCTAAGAAAAAAATTAAGTTCTAAAATCTGCATGCCTTTGCGAAAAAAGATAATTCACCACGGAGACACGGAGGACACTGAGAAAAAAATGAGTTTGAGGAAGATCAAGTTTGCTTCCCCTGAGAAAAGGTAGCTCCCCGCCAAGACGCTAAGCCGCTAAGAAAAAAATTAAGTTCTAAAATCTGCGCGCCTTTGCGAAAAAAGGTAATCCATCACGGAGACACGGAGGACACTGAGAAAAAAATGAGTTTGAGGAAGATCTAGTTTGCTTCCCCTGCACAAAGGTAGCTCCCCGCCAAGACGCTAAGCCGCTAAGAAAAAATTAAGTTCTAAAATCTGCGCGAATCTGCGTCCTGAAAAATTCTGCCAGTTAACGTTATACGCTGTGGATCGCTTTCCCGAAGACATTATGCGCCGCTTCCATCGT
>JAIOSN010000296.1 GCA_021107605.1 Anaerolineae bacterium
CTATTAGAATGTATGTAATGATGGACGCTGACAGTAATTTGAGAAAAAATCGCCATTTACCTACTAGTAGAGGGATCGCCGCAGCGAAAGCCCATTGAGGTTTAGATTGAAGTATGATGGATAGCCAGAAAAGCGCCCACCCTAGATTCTCGTTCAGAACGGCTTCAAGTAGCAATGTGGATAAAAGGGCCAAGATAATATAAATGTTCAGGTAGCCCAGATCGCTCCAGAAAGCAGAAAATATCAGCCAAACCGGTAGTGTTGAGACTAGTACTTTAAGATTTCCGGGGTCTAATCTTTGTAGAATATTTCCCCAACGTTTGTAGAGAAGATAATATGCCGCAATGTGCAACAACGTGTGCAAGATAGCGATAGTGCTTCGTGGTAATGCTAACTGGGGAATAAAGGAGAGAGCGAAGGCGGGTGCGTATTGATAGAATTCCATCCGAGTTACTTCTTCTTGGATGTATAAATTCTGTTTCGACTGTAATCTCTCTGCCGCATCCAGGTAAATACGTAAATCATCTGGTATCATCGGCTCGTCCGCGCCGACCCAGTCTGGCAGCGCCTCCGGCGTCAACATCGTCGCCAGGTAGAATCCCTGGACGCCCAGACGCAACACCCCGTAGAGTATGGCCAATACCAGGAGAACGCGGTAAACTTTGGATTCTCGCCACACTGCGCGGATCTCACTCATAGCGCAGCACCTTGACGATGGAGAGCCGCGCGGCGCGCCGTCCGGGGAAGAGGCTCCCGGCGATGCTGACGGCTACCATCAGCGGGAAGATGAGCGCGATATGTTGGCTGTTCAACACCACGCTCACTTGACCGAACCCGTAAGAGCGCGCTAGAGTAGTGAAGAGCAGCCGGGTCAACCAATATCCCAGCGGGACGCCGGCGATGGTGGCTAATAGCCCCAACGAGCCGGCTGTAGTTCCCACCAGCACGATGACTTGCGCGGGGGTCATGCCCAGAGTCTTGAGCACGCCGAAGGTTTTGAGCTTCTCCTGGACGGTCAGCAGGGAGGTGGTGAAAACATTGATCAGCGCGATGCTGATAAGGATGGCGGAGAGCGCGAAGATGGCTAGCTGCAGGGAGTTGACGGCGTCGGGAATCGCCTGTTGGACTAAGGTGATGTTAAGGTCCGCATCCGGCCGGGGCGTGAGCCAGCGCTTGATCTGCGCGATATTGGCTGCGGGTGAGAAGCTGAGATAGTAACGCCGGGGGTCCGCCAGCTCGAGCCGCCGCGCCACGGTCGCACGATCCACCATCAACATCTGCCCGGCGTTGACCGGTTCAGGATATTGCCCCACGATATTGAAAGTTAAGGGCCGTTGCGCGTGCTCTTTGAGCGTAAAGGTCACTTGATCTCCCACTTCCAGTTCTAACCAATCTAATAGACCGCGTCCGGCGATTGCTTCGTAAGTGTGCGGACGAAAGAATCTTCCCTCCGTGATGCGGAAAGGGAACTCATCTAATTCTCCCTCCACCGCGCGGATTTGAAATGTCTCGCCGGTCTCTCTCTCCGCGTCCAGTATCTGCTCGCTGTAGCTCGCTTGGATGCCCGGCGTCTGTGCTAACAGATGTTGCGTCTTGCGGTGACTGAATTTCTCGCGTGTCACCAGTGCGTCGTAGTTAATGCCCAGCAAAGATGGATCGTTCCGGTATTGTTCTAGGGTTCCGTTGATAGTCAACCCAAAGATTATCCCAATAACGCCTAATGTCAAATTTAACCCGGTCATCAAGGATCTGCCGGGCCGAGCTAAGATGTCATTGATCCCGATGACAATAATTAGAGGCACTTGGGCCTTAGTTAGCAATTGTACCCCAAAAAATGTTTTTTGGCGAGGCGGCTCGGCCCCGGTGGTGATCGCCTGGATGGTATTGGTGCGCGCGCCTTTGCGGGCCGACTTCAGGGTGGCTCCAAGCACGCTGAGCAGGACGCCTCCTAACACCGCACTGATCAACGCGGGGGTGAGGGCCGGTTGGTAAGTGGTGCTCAGTGACGCGGCGACGTTCTTCAACGGCAAGGGCGAGAGTGCGGCCCCCAATAGCAGACCCAGTGCGCTGCCTACTATCCCCAGCGTTAGATATTGGCCCAGATAGAGCCAGAGTATCTCTGGTTGCGTGAACCCGATGGCTTTAAGGATGCCGATCTCTCTGAATTGGGAGAGGATGGTGGAGCTGACGCTCGTGGCGATGACCAGATTGGTGGCCAGAATGGCGAAGAAACTGAACGCGCCCAGAAAAATGAAGTTGAGCTGTGCTCCAAAGACGGCTGATTCTCTGACCTGGCGCCAATCGGTGTAGCTGGTGAGAGCGTCCTTATCGTGGAGCAGCGTCTCGATCCGGGCTACGGTGCTCTCCACGGCCTCGGGATCGTCCAATCGCAGGACCAGCGACCAATCCCACTGTTCTTCGTGGGGGAAAAGTCGCTGCATAGTCGCAGCGTTCACGTAGATGTAGGGCAGCTGTGTGTGGCGGTAGGTGTCCCAGCTGGGATTGTAGGCTAGCCCGCAGACGGGGAGGGTGATCTTGCCACGAGCAGTCTCGTTCAATGTAAGTGTCTCGCCAACCTGCAAGCCGTAGAGGTCATGGAGGTCTTTGCTTGCCAGCACCTCTAGTTGTCGTGGCTGCAGATATTGCCCTTCGTTTACTAGGAGGCGGTTGACTTCCGGTTGCTCCGGAGGCCAGAGCCGCACGCTGACCCAGACTCGCGCATCATTGATTTGTACTTCTGTTTCCACGCTGTAACGTAATTCGGTGCTGGCCTCCACGCCGGGCAGATCTCTGATGCGTTGAACGTTGTGCTGGCTGACCCGCTCCCGGTCAAAGTAGAGCCAGAGATGCGCGCCGTGGAGTTCGGCAAAGGCTTTCTCGTAGGGCGCACTGAGGTTGAGCAGTGTCGCGAGGGCCAACGTCAGCAACGTCGAGGCGGCGGTGATGGTGAGCAGGATCAGCAGATTGATGAGGGGCCGGCTGGTGAGGTCGGCGCGGATCTTCTGGAGGATAGCGTTCATATTTGGTTTCCCTGAAAAAATAGTTCACCACTGAGACAAAAATAGTTCACCACTGAGACACAGAGGACACTGAGAAAAAAAATTAAGTTTGACTTTGCTGAGAAAAGATAGCTTGCCGC
>JAIOSN010000046.1 GCA_021107605.1 Anaerolineae bacterium
CGACCCGCAGAGTCTGAACCGGTACAGTTATGTGCGGAATAATCCGCTCAAGTATACGGATCCGAGTGGACCTACAGTAATGCCACAGTGCGCTCCGCGCGTTACTATACGCACCCCGAGTATGAGCCGGGTCAGGTTAGCGCTGCGGAGACTATGTTGGCAGCCACGTCACTGCTTTGGGCGCCGGCGGTTGACCATCTGGCGCAGTGCTAATCCAGTTTCCCCTTTGTCGTCTCCACTCGTTGCCAGAGAGCGGCGAAAGGCTTCCGTAGCAGGCGGACGTTGATGAAAACCAATCCCCATAGATGCAAGCGGGCCGTGAAGAGCAACCACATCCACCAGACCTCACGGGGAGTGTGGGTGAATTTGCGCGCTAAGCGCAACCCGGCGCGCGCCTCCCGGCCAGCAGAGCGCATCCGCACCGGCGATGAGCTCACGTAATCCTGCGCATAGCCCCCCGCAGAACGCACCTTCTGGCGCAGCCAATCCGCATAAGTGGTTGGATAGTTGACCCAGACACGCGCCTCCGGGGTATAGCGAATGTGGTATCCCTGCTGGGCAATGCGATGAGAGATGACGGCATCCTCAGCCAGCGCATCCGGCGGCAAATCTCTGATCAGGGCGCGGCGAAAGGCGAAGAGGTAGCCGGAACAGAGCAAGAATTCACCTGCCTGGTCGCGTTGCAAGCGGAGCTGATGCGCGCTATCGGTGAGAAAGTGCGACCAGTAACCCCACATATTCTGGCGCGAGTTGGTGCTGAGCGGTCGCCCGGTAACTGCTCCCACCTGTGCATCCGCGAACGGGGCGAGTAACGGGGCCAGAGCGTCCTCGGCTACGCGGACGTCCCCATCACTTAGCACTACAATCTCCCCCGCTGCCGCCCGCAGACCCTGGAGCAACGCCGTTGGCTTGCCACGCTGGGAATCGACCAGATGGCGCACGCAGGCGTACCGCGCCGCGTAATCCTCCGCTACGGCGCTTGTCTCGGGGTCTGGACAGACGACCAATAATTCCGCGTCTGCCAGCAACTGGAGTAGGAAAGCGTCGATGGCCTCTCCCAACGTCGCGGCTTCGCGGAATGCGGTGATGATGATAGTTATTTTAGCTGACATATTTTGCTCACCGGACCTGATTGACCGACTGATTTTTTAGGACGTAGATCCACGCAGATTAGCTATCAATAAAACCTGAAAATTTGCTTACCTCTTCTCGGTGGAGTCAAAGTTCATGTGAGCAAAGTATCCCAAAGAAGCTTGGGATACTTTGGGTTATCGTCTGTAATAGTTTCCCGGCCGAGCCACAAACGCGAGTGTATTGTAGTCTGCGCAGACATGCTTCGACCAGTCCGCCCACTAAAGTAGGCTCCCGAAAACCCGCCGGACGTTTGTCCACCTGCGTGGACGCGCGGCGCAACGCGCCTCAGAGAGCGACTTTAGTCGTGTCCAACAACCGTTCCAGCAGAGTAGCAACGGTCTGCCCGGCTCGTTGCCAGGAAAAGCGAGCCAGGTTCGTTTCCCCCAGCGCGACGAGTTGCCGCCGCAAGGCCGCATCCGCCAACAGCCGTTCCAGCCCGCGCGCGATAGCCTCCTTATCCAACGGATTGACCAACAACGCTGCTTCTCCGGCCACCTCCGGTAAACTGGTCGTGGTGCTGGTCAGTACCGGAACCTTGCAAGCTTGCGCCTCCAACACCGGGAAGCCAAAGCCCTCATAAAGGGAGGGGAACGCGAAGAGCTCGGCGCCGGAGATGAGTGCGGCCTTATCCGCTTCTGCCACGTAGCCGGGAAAGCGTACCCGGTGTTCCAGTCCCAACTCGCGCACCCGCGCGTGGAGCGGCTCAACCAACCAACCTGGCGGCCCGGCCAACACTAGCGTCAGCTCTGGATAACACGGCGCGAGCTGCGCGAAAGCTCCCACCAGCCGGGCCAAGTTCTTGCGCGGCTGGATGCTGCCCAGTGAGAGGATGTACGGGCCGGGGATTTCATAGCGGGCGCGCATGGCCGCCAAGACCTCCCGGTCACGCTCTGGCGCAAGTCCCTGGTCGTAGCCGGGATAGACCAGGCTGATCTTCTCTGGGGGCACGTGATAGGTTTGCACAATCGCCTCACGGGTCGCCTGAGAATCGGCCAAAATATGCGTCGCGACGCGCACATTCCAGCGCGTGCTTAACTCCAAGTAGAGCCGCTGGCTTGCTGTGTGTGCCTGGGGGAAAGCGCGGTAGCCCAGGTCATGGACGGTGACTACAGTGAGCGGAGGTCGTACCGGTGGCAAGACGTGGGCCGGCACGAAGAGTAGGTCCGGGGGATGCCGCCAGAGTTCCGCCGAGAGACGCAAATGCGTCCAGAGGCACGGGAAAGGGATGATACGTTGCTCCACGTGCGAAAAATCTCCTGGCGAGGGCGGCTCGCGGAAGTAGAGCCGGACGGTATGGCGGGTAGTGAGTTGGGGGAGCAATGCGCGAATCAAGTGGTACGAATAACCTTCCGTCCCCGTCGGTGCGGCGCTGATGGCGCGACTGGCATCTATCCCAATGCAACGGGTGGTCATCACGGCAATACAATGGTCAGCGGGAGAGGAATTAGGATCAGCAAGAAGAGAACCACCATTCCCCAGCCTACCAGCCGCCGGGCGGGATCAAGCGGCGTCAGGTCATTAAGGGGGAGCGGATGTTTAGTGCCCATCATCATCCCCAGAGTTCCCCAGACAACCCACGTCCAGCCGGAATCCTGGCCGGTGTAATTCAAGAGGATTCCCCAACTGATCATCAACCAGACAAAGACCCGCGAGATCTTCCAGGCGGTGCGGCCCCAGAGCGCGTAGGCTACGTGACCGCCATCCAATTGTCCCACCGGGAAGAGATTGAGCGCAGTCACCATCAAGCCAGCCCATGCGGCGAAGGCGACCGGATGCAACATCACATCCAGCCCCCCGGCGGGCAAAGGTTGCCCAAAGAGCAGCCATTTGACCAGGTAGTAGAGCACCGAATTGCCTTCCATCAGATACGGCGTGCCGACCGGCAACGGCCCTACCTCGGAGAGCGTCAACCCGAAAATTAGTAGGGGGAGGGCCACCACCAAACCGCCCAATGGCCCGGCCGCCCCGATATCAAAGAGCGCCTTGCGGCTGCGCATGGGTGCTTTCTGAGTAATAACCGCCCCCATGGTCCCCAAAATGCTTACCGGCAAGGGAATGAAATAGGGAAGGCTGACCGGAGAGCCATAGCGCCGCCCGACAAAATAATGGCTCAACTCGTGGACGGTGAGGATGCCTAGCAGCGTGGCGGCAAAGGGGACGCCCAACCACAGATCCGCTGGGTTGCTCAAAGGGTTGCCGCCTTCATTCGCCGCTCCCACAAAAGAGACCGATAAGAGCGTGGCGAAAAAGAGTAGCGCATTGACCCACGTCCGGCCAGTTTCCTTGCTCGGCACGCCGGGCAGCGCGCGCAGAATGATGCGGCCTTCTTGCTCCGCCAACAGGGGAGTATAATCAAGCTCCTCAAAACGTTCCGCAATAGCCTCGAAGAACGTTTCGTCTGCTTCTTCATGCAGAGCCAATATGAATTCCACAGGTGGGTGTGTCGAATTTGAGAGTGTGCGGACCGACTCAATAGTCGCCAATTCCTGCACGGCGGCCTTTAGGTGATCCACTATGGATAATTCCGGTGTCCAATTTTCCATAAATTTATTTCCTTTTATCTAGCCATCTAGTCCACGTAGGGGGGCTTTGCCAGGCTAAAATCACCTGCAAGTAGAGAAAAAATATCATCAACACGAGAGCAGAGAGAAAATCCAGCCGGTACTGACCAAC
>JAIOSN010000212.1 GCA_021107605.1 Anaerolineae bacterium
ATGGAGCGGCGGATTTGCAAACTCCGCGCTTTCGCCGGGCCGTTCCAAAAAGCGGATATTCCTGATATTAACGCTCGGATTTACCTGGTCGTGCCCGTTATCGCCGGCGAGGTGGATCTGGCGTTGCTTAAATGGATTTCTGAGCGTGGCCCGGTGGGGATGGATGTGCAAGGCTTCGTGCGCGTTCCAGAGGGCGACGCACTCGTTTTCCGCCAATGGCCCGAGGTGGCCGAGGGGCTGGCTTGCGTGACTTACCTCAAGGTGGATCGTGCCGAGGCGGAGTTGCTCACCGGCAAGACGAATCTGCGGGCGGCTGCCCGTGAATTGGCGAGCTATGGGCCACGGGAAATCGTCGTCACGCAAGCCTCCGGCGTCACCGTCTTAGCGGATGGCGAGTTCTACGAAGCGCCGTTCACGCCGAAATCGCTGGCCGGGCGTACCGGGCGCGGCGACACCTGTTTCTCGGCCTACGTTAGCCGGCGTCTGAGCGCGTCGCCGGAAGAGGCGTGTCGCTTTGCGGCCGCGATCACCACGTTGAAGCAGGAAAAACCTGGTCCGTGGGATGGTTCGCCGGACGAGGTGCAAGAACTGATGGCGCAGATGGCGTGAAGGGAAAAAACCAAGAATTTCACCACTGAGGCACGGAGAGCGCGGAGATCTGAAACTTGAGGCTACTGAAAACTAAGTATTTCACCGCAAAGGCGCGAAGGCGCAAAGATCTGAAAATCAACCTTCAGTAAATTAATTTTTTCTTAGCGTCTTGGCGTCTTTGTGGTAAAGTCACGCCTTCTTCAGGGAAGCCCTGTTTACCCTAAAACCTAAGTATTTCACCGCTAAGGCGCGAAGGCGCAAAGATTTGAAAATCAACCTTCAGTAAATTAATCTTTTCTTAGTGTCTTAGCGGTGAGACATCTTTTCTTCAGAGGAGCCAAAATTGCATTTGGAAGGGCAGTTAGTTGAGCGAGGTATGGAAACCTCGGCTACTACTCCTCATCCCCCGTCGGGTAGGCTTCGCGCTCCTCGGCGTGGAGCTTGACGTTGTCAAAGCATGGCGTCTGTTCTTTTGCGTGCTTGTGGGTTTTAGAGATGGGGCGCGTCTTGTTGTTTTATCAAGACTTACTGCTAATACCCCCGCCGCGATTTGAACGCGGATAACAGGTTTAGGAAACCTGCGTTCTATCCAATTGAACTACAGGGGCGTTTCACGAGGGGCATTATAGCAGTTTGTCGATTCTGGGCAAGCATTGCTAGGGGGGTTATTGTCGGAGTCTTGAAAACCGTTATAATAGGACGGTTGAAGCTTAAGGCAGCTATTCGGGGGGAGGGAATAAATGGAGAATATCTTATTACCGTGGGTAATTGCTTCCACGTTACTACTTTTTTTAGCCGCCTATTGGATTTACACCCTGGAAAAACGGATGAATGAGATGGCGGAACGTTATGCGCGTTTTACTGCGTTGGCTGAAGAGCTGGACGAACCTACCGTAATCAACTTATTACAGCAGTTGGAGCGGCAGGGAGCGCAATTGGATGCGGCCTGGACGTTGTTGCGCCGTCTTGAGAACGCTTTTCCACATACCGTTCAGGGCTACGGAGTGGTGCGCTATGATGCTTTCCCCAATATCAGCGGTGAGCAGAGTTTCTCTCTGGTGCTGATAGATTTGCAAGGCAGCGGAATCGTTCTCTCTGGCTTGCAAGGGCGCGAGATGAAGGTGTATGTGAAGGCGCTGCTGCAGTGGCGCGCTGAGCGACCTCTGAGTTCGGAGGAGCAAGAGGCTCTGGGGTTGGCCCGCAAGATGGTAACGGCGTGACTAGTTTTGACATTTTGCGTGACCTATGTATGATAATTCTGCTAAGGTAATTGAAATTTAAAATTCGAAGGAGGAAGCTTATGTGGGGCAAAGAAAAACCTGGTGGAGAAGAGAGTAACGAGGGTGGAAGGGGTGCTCGCATCAGCACGGTCTCAAAACCGGTTGAAACCATTGTTGGCCCTAATACCCATATCAAAGGGGAAATTCAAGGTGATGGTGGTCTACGCATTGAGGGTATCGTAGAGGGCAACATCGAGACTACCGGTAATTTGGTAATTTCAGAGAGCGCTAAAGTTTTGGCGGAGGTCAAGGCTAAAAATGTCTCCATTGCGGGGGCCGTGCGCGGAAATATAACCGCTAATCGGGTAGAGATTCTGGATACCGGGCGTGTGTGGGGTGATCTGACCATCAAATCTCTCCTGATCAATGAAGGGGCTTATCTGCGTGGACAGACTTATATGCCTAAAGACCTGAAGCCGCCACAGATCGAAAGTATAACGCATCTTAAACCGAAACCGCCGGTCGCTAACGCGCCTAGCCCGATCGCTAAACCTGCCAAGCCGGCAGCCGCGAAGAAATAACGTTTGCTGGTAGTACGCAGAGAGGCCGTGAGCTTTTAAGCTCACGGCCTCTTTTTTGTTGGGGATTATGTGTGCTTCGCTTGGGTCAAAGTGCCTAGCACGAGCAACCCTTCTCCTCCCAGCGAGAGTAGGACTAGCGGCAATAATTGGTTTTGCTGCCCGACGATGGTCTGCCAGAGGGCTAGCAAGCTATAGCATCCCAAAAATAGCTCGCCCCAGAGCGTGTGATCGAGAGCTATGCGGTAAGCGGCGCCGCGCCAGTTCCCCTGCCGCGCGTGGAGTCTGAACTTGGGGGTGCGCGTGAACGTGCCGCCCCAGTGCCGCCATCCATCAATGATGGCCAGAGTTGTGCTCCAGGTGATGCCTATTCCCAAGAGCATTACGACGGGATAGGCTAAGATGCGGCGCGGCCAGTCGCGGTAGAGCGCCATCTGACCTAAAAGGTAGAGCAGCGGGGGAATGCAGAGAATAGTTCCCAATAGGCCGGAGAGCGGGGGGAGTGCCGGCTGGTAATATGCCAGCGGGAGTGTGAGCAGTAGCATTAAGAGGAAGAGTGGTTGCGTGAGGTAGCCGCTGAGATGTAATAGGCCCATGATTTTTTGTGGCCAGGTAAGCCGTTCTGAGCGCCAGATGGGCAGGGATAGCTTGCGGAGGACTTGAGTAGCTCCTTTGGCCCACCGGTATTGTTGTTGTTTGAACGCGGCAACCAGGGGCGGGAGCTCGGCTGCGGCTACCACGTGGGGCAGATAGAGCAGTCGCCAGCCGGCGAGCTGTGCTCGATAACTTAGATCCAAATCTTCGGCCAGCGTGTCGCGCTGCCAACCGCCGGCCGCAATGATCGTCTGGCGTCGCCAGACGCCGGCCGTCCCGTTGAAGTTCATCAGCAGACCGGAGCGATTGCGCGCTATATGTTCCACCGTGAAGTGGGCGTCCATCAGCAGTGATTGCGCGCGGGTGATAGGGGAGTAATCAGCGTTGAGGTGTCCCCAACGAGCTTGTACCATTCCCAAGCGCGGGTCGGCGACCAAGTGGGGCACGGTCTCTTGCAAAAAATCGGCTGGCGGGTAGAAATCAGCATCGAAGATAGCGATGTACTCGCCGCGCGCGGCTGGCAAGCTGGCGGCTAAGGCGCCGGCCTTATGTCCAGTGGCGGTTTGGCGATGATGTACGCGGATGTCCAGCCCTTGAGCGCGCAGTTGCGCGGTTTCTTGTCGCGCCAGAGCCGTAGTCTGATCGGTGGAATCATCCAAGACCTGAATTTCCAAGCGCTCCCTGGGCCACTCTAACGCGGCAACGGAGCGTAGAATGCGTCTCACTACGTAACGTTCGTTGCGGAGCGGGACCTGTACCGTGACCACTGGCCAGACTTCCGTCGTTATGGGTGGAGTAGGGGGGACGGCGTCTTGGCGATGCCAGAGATAGAGTATGATAAGCAACGCCGTCTGTAAGGCGTAGAGCGCTAGCCCGGTCAGCACGGCCATGTATAGATAACTGATTATCTCTCTCACTTTGATAATGCCATTTAATGTTGTCTCGTCACTAGAGGCAAGTAGACCTGTGCTGCCACTGGCACAACTTGAATGGTAAAGGTGTCCTCTGTTGCACTGAGACCATCATATACTCGAATGGTCACATCGCAAGAACCCAGCCAACCGGGATACGGAATATTGATATCGACGTAATCTTGCGCATCAATGCTGACTTGATTACAGTGCCAGTCGCTGACCGCATTGATTTCCCACTCCAATTCCCAATCATCACTGTCCGAATCCGTGGTACATGCCCCAAGGCCAATAGCGTTATTGTAGACGAATCCCTCGAGTACCGTGCGATCTGGCAACACCATGGCGGGAGGAAGATTATAGCTGATGGTATTCTGAAAGATGGCTTGAACTGCCAGGTGGTTATCGTATGAACTCGCCCTCCACGCATTCCAGAACTCGCCAAAAGAGTATTCAGGGGATGAGTCACCAGCGATGTCCCAGATAGGTGTGAACCCAAAGTTTACTTGATCCCAGCCGTCATCCACATTGTCGAACAGATCGTACAACGCGCCAGTGATGCGGCCTTCCACTTCATCTCCGTCATCCCAGTCTGCCGTGCCCCACGTAGGTGTCTCAAGATTGATAGTTTGTCCACCACAGGGGACGTTATCCCAATCAAAACATGCATCGCCGTTTACAACCAGAGCGTAAAAGGTGGCCCATCCCTCGGTCCAGGCGCAGAGAGGATTTTCTTGCTCTCGTATGCCATGACTGAGACATGCTAACATGTCCCCAATATCTGACCACCACCATGCGCCTATCGCGTTGTACATATAATGATGTCCCAATTCGTGCAGCGCCACATCAGAGGATTCACGATATTGATCGCTAATAAACATACCGTTTATGGGAGAGTAGGGCCAGAAGCAGGAGCCAGTACAGGGAAGAAAGCTGTATGCATCCTTTTCCCACCGGGCGGAGGCTGGTCCTGGGTCCTCGCCAGGGATATTGTGAATATAGTCCCAGCCACGAAGCATATCTTGGAAAATCCACATCGCTGGTTCCGAGTCTGCATCGTTTGGAACATAGTAGTTAAAGTTAGTCGTTCCATCGGCGACGTCTACTTGAGTGGGGCTGGCAAATTTATAGGCCCGGTCGTCAAAATTGGTGACGCGCTGCCCAGACGCTGGATCGTCGGTTTCCCAGACCACGTAGAGATCGAGATTCCGGTCAGTTGAAGTTGCACTCGTGTCATCTTCATCCCAGTTCAGTTGGGGGGCAAACTGAAAAGTCCCCTGGGCGCTATTCACGGTCATCGTTAGCAAATCGTCACTCCCGTCGGAACCGGGGTCGCCATCGTCGTCGTAGAGATATACTTTCATAGAACGGGCTGGCGTATACTGATTGTCACGGTCATAGTAATGCAGCGATCCCTGAACCGTTACTTCCCCCGGTACGAACTTCCATACATAAACGTCGTCCACCCACGGGCCTTGCTTAGTAACGATATTGTCACTAAAAAAACGCCAGGCTACCCACACTGAACTATCACCTACGTAATCGTTATACTCGACGTGTTGGAGTTCCCAGGTCTGCTGGTCATCACTCCAGCGAGACAATTCTTCGAAAGCGATGCCATCGTGAGAGACCTCAAAAAGCAGGTAATCGTACGTCGGTTCGATCTCTCGCCATAGGTAAAATTGGGTGAGTGCCACGACGGCATCGCTCAAATCAAAAGGGCCGTAGATTATCCTCGTGTTCATGTTGTTGGGATAGTTGGCGACCCCCGCCGTCGGGTAGATTCCGTCGGCGCCCCCGTTGGCCGGCCAAGCGGCCCACCCGCCCGCATAGGCCATATAGTCATCGTCGTCCCAGTAACGTTCGTAGCCATCGTTGCTCAAGTCTTGAACAGCCCAATTACCGCCCGAAGGGGGAAATTGACTCTCGAAACCCTCGCTGACGATCGAACTCCAATTTCCCAGTACTGCACCCGGTGACGTTGTTTGTGCATACAGTTCTGGGACGGGTATACTGGCAGATGGAGGCAGAGCAG
>JAIOSN010000192.1 GCA_021107605.1 Anaerolineae bacterium
CACTAACCACAAGTAATACTATATGCGAAAATGGAAATGATGCAAAAAGGCCCGCAGCGGTTTCCTGCTGCGGGCCGGGCGTGGTGCAGTAAGCACCACCTAAGTGTAACGCTCGCGGATTTCGGCGCTGATGTAATCCAAAAGCGCCACGGTGATGGCGATGAACCAGACGGCGATACCCGCCGCGCGGAAGTTGAGCAAGCGGATATATTGGATCAGCAGGAAGCCGATACCACCGCCGCCTACCAAACCGATGATGGTGGACATCCGCACATTGATATCCCAGCGGTAGATGGAGAAGGAGACGAAGGGCGGGATCATCTGCGGGATGACTGCATACATGATCATCTGTAAGCGCGTCGCGCCCGTTGCTTCAATGGCTTCGATTGGCCCGGTATTGATACCCTCGATGGCCTCGGAGTAGAGCTTGCTCAGGGCGGCGATCGAGTGTACGGTGAGGGCGATAATGCCGGCGAAGGGGCCTAACCCGACCCATTGGGCGGCGATGATGACCCAGATAAGCGGCTCAATGGAGCGGATGATATTGAGGATGGTCCGTGTCAAGTAGTAGACGCTCAACGTGAGTTTGGAGCCAGACATCAGGTTTTTAGCAGCTAAGAAGCTGACCGGGATGGCGAAGACGATGCCAAAGACAGTCGCCATCATTCCTAAGAAGATCGTCTCGATCATGCGTTCCACACTGAGCAAGAGCGGCTCGCTGGGTTTTAAGCCACCCACTTCTGAAATCTGCCGCGCTTGCACCTCGTGCAGCTGCGCGCCCCTGGCGCTGGGCGGTTGGAGGCGGTAGGGCATAACAAGATCTACCTCGAATTCCCCTGCGCTATCGGTCTGGACATTGACGTACTCTCCCCGGTAACGGACGTGAAATTCCTGACCGATGGAATCTTTCCAGTAGATTTGGGTTTTCATGTTCGGGGCGAAGCCACTACCTTCAAGATGGAGGGGGGTGCCCATTACGAGATCATTGTTCTCGTCCATGTAGGAAAGCTCCCCACAGGTCGGAGCGGCGATTATATATGGCTGACCGGTGGTTGGTGCTGGTGATTCTGGGGCGGTATCCTCGCAAGGTATCTGGATTTTGGCACTGGCGGAGACAGTTTCGGTATCGCGGGTGACGGCGGCATCCCAGGGCCAGAGTACCTTGGAAAGTAGCGGCCAAACATCTGATAACTCCGTCACAGCTTTGTAGAGATTGATCTCACTGATCTGCCAACCTAACGCGAAAAAGAGGAGCAGGATCAGCGCAAAAATAGCGACGCCGCCTCTGCGCTGCGGCTCTGCTTGCTGGTAAGCATCCCAGACGTTCCAGAGCCATAAAATGAGAGCGCCTAATAGGACGCCCCCGATAAAGAACGGGCGTCGGGTGAGAGCCTTGCCTAAGATGGCCAGAAGACCGGTTTCCCTGGTTGCCAGATCGACGGCTCTCCAAGCCAGCAGTCCCAATATGCTGGCCATGGAACCCAGCACGAGTAATCCGCGCCATAGCTGGAGCGCCAACATCTGTCCCAAGCCGGGGATGATGAGTGAGGCAAACGCTGCGACAGGTCCCGTTACGGGACTTGAACGTGGTTGTTCGGGTTTATATAGTTCTGCCATCTTATCCTCCTACCGATCCTTCCAGACCGCCGCCTACGCGCACGGCCTCTTGACCGTAGATATTTTTGAACTCTGCATCGGTCATCCGGCGGATATCTTCTCTGCTGCCATGATAGACGATTTCCCCATCACGCAACCCGATCACGCGGGAGGCGTACCGTTGCACCAGATCGATATAGTGCAGGCTGCATAGTATGGTAATTCCCTCTTCTTGGTTGAGAGATTCCAGATGTTCTAGAATCGAGTGTGCCAGTACCGGATCAAGACTGGCGACCGGCTCGTCGGCTAAAATGATGTGCGGTTCCTGCATCAGGGCGCGGGCGATGCCGACGCGTTGCTGTTGGCCGCCGCTCAACTCGTCGGCGCGTTTGTAGGCTTGATCGCGGATCCCCAGGCGATCCAGGGCCTTAAAGGCTAGCTCGCGATCTGTTTTGGGAAAACGATGTAAGAGGCTCTGACGTTGTTTCACGTATCCCAGCCGCCCGGTGAGGACGTTGGTGAGGACGTTGGAGCGGTTAACTAAATTAAATTGCTGAAAAATCATGCCGATTTTGCGACGTATATGGCGTAGTTCGGTCTGGTCGGCGGTGGTAATATCTTGACCGTCCCAGAGGATCTGCCCGGCGGTTGGTTCTACCAAGCGGTTGATACAACGCAACAGAGTAGATTTACCAGAACCGCTGAGGCCGATGATGATTAAGAATTCGCCATCTTCCACTTTGAAACTGACATCCCGGAGGGCGACGGTGCCATCATTATATATTTTGGTGAGGTTTTTGATTTCTAGCATGCTTCCCCCTAACTAAAAACCTAAAACGCAAAACGCGAAAATCTCACGTTTTACGTTTTAGGCATTATTTTACGGTGTTGTGGTAATCTACTATTGCAAGTCTTCGATATTCATGCCGGCGGCTTGCAGTACCTGGCGGAAAATATCATAGAATTCATCACCGTGTTTTTCAAGGCCGGCCCATTGGTAAGCGGTATCCAGGGCTTCCTGACCTTCTTCGGTCTGGGAGATGGCCAAGATACCGTTTATGATCTTCAGTTTCATCTCGGCGTCCATGCCGGCAATGAATTGCACACCGTCGTTGGGGATGTCGGCGGTGATCTCGATGACGATCACCACGTCCATAACATCAGCGTGATCTTCTTCAATGCGTCCACGGGCGTCCACGTAGGTGGCGCCGGCGTCGCAATCACCATTGTAAACGGCGGAGACGACCGCGTCGTGACTGCCAGCATCCACGATTTCGGCCAGATCGGTTTCGGGGTTAATCCCTGCGCTCTTCATGGTCAGGTTGGGGATAATCCAGCCGCTGGTGGAGAGCGGATCGGGGCGGCAGAAGGTCTTGCCTTCTAGATCAGCAATTGAGTTGATGCCGCTATCTTTGCGCACAATGATCTGCCCGTTATAAGTGGGGGTGCCGTAGCGCACGGAAACCAGTTCCGCGTTCACGCCACAACGTTCATGGGCCAATACGTAAGAGAAGGTGGCCAGGGAGGCCATGTGGGCCTCGGCTGGTTCCGCGCACATCGCCTCGACTACGCCGGCGTACTCGGTCGCAACGTTAGTCTCGAAATAAAGCCCGGTCTCTGCGTGCAACAGGTCGGCGACATCTTGCGCGCCGCCGGCTACCCGTTCCATCTCCCCAGAGGGGACAAATGACCAGACGATGGGGTTCTCTTCGGTGCCTAGTTCAGGCTCCCCCCCACAGGCCGTGAGCAACATGCTCACTACCACTACCAACCCAACAACTACTAACAGCTTCTTCATGTGATTCCTCCTTAACAGAAATTGATATATGTGAAGAATAGGTCACTATGATAAAAGGAGTTTACGATAATGTCAAGTGATGAATTGCAGTGAACAGATAGCAAATGGCAAATAGCAAATGGCAAATAGGCAACGTTGCAGGCCGACTTCATAACGGTGCCCCGTGGTTTTAACCGCCGGGCCTTAGCTTTTAACTTTTGACCTTCGACTTTCGACTTTCGACTTTCGACTTTTGACCTTTGCCTTTCAGCTTTCAACTCTTCTCTTGCCTCCCCACGTCCCCGTGCTATGATTGAAAATGTAGCGGTTGATTACTGATTATTAATTCTCTAGTCCCCAACCCGGGAGGTTTGTATGCGCGTTTTACGGCCCCAGCTATGGCGATTATTAGTAGTAATGTTGTTGGCCTCAGTCTCTTGTTCCCAATTACCTGATATCTTTCCGGTGATGAGAGAGGGCGGGGGGAATGCTACCGGGACGGATTCCCCCACACCTGAAGTGCAGTTGGATGCGATAACGCTGCCGCCAACTGTGGTGGAATTCATGCCGCGTTCCGGGCAGGTGCTGGTGGCCGAGGACGCCGTGATCTCCGTGCTTTTCGACCAGCCCATGAACCGTGATAGCGTGGAAGAGGCGTTACACGTTACTCCAGAAGTGGAGGGCGAGTTCGCTTGGCAAAATGATCGTGAATTGTACTTTACGCCCAAGGTGTTGGCGGCGGCCAAAGAATATCAGGTCTCTTTGGGGACGAGCGCTAGCTCTCAACAAGGGCTTAAGTTGGGGCGGGCGTTGGCTTTCTCTTTCTCCACCAGAGGGCCATTGGAGGTGACTCGTCTCACCCCCACCGCCGGAGCGGTGGATTTTCGGACAGATACTCCGCTGCTGATCGCTTTTAACCAGCCGGTCGTGGTGCTCAACTGCACCGGGCAGGTAGCCGGCAAAACACCAGATTGTCCGGCCTTACCGCTCAGTGGTACACCCCGCATCAACGGTGAAGGTTTTTGGGTGAATACCTCGCTCTACCGCTTTGAGCCACGCTTGGGGTGGAACGCGGGGCAAGAGTACGCTATGGAATTGGCACGCACTTTCACCAGCGTGGCCGGCGCCAGTTTGACCGACCCGTATCGTTGGAGCTTCACCTCCGCTGAACCGCGTATTCTCACCACCCAGCCGGGGAATGGGGACGAGGATGTCCTCCTGACGGTTGGCGTGCGGGTAGCCTTCAGTACCCCCATGGATCCAGCAGCTAACGGCAGTGCTTTCTCCTTGCTTGCTCAGAATGGGGAACCGGTGCCCGGCGTATTGACCTGGGCTGATGGGGGTGCCGAGTTGGTCTTTACACCCACTCAGCGGTTGGCATTGGGAACTCGCTATCTGGCGATGGTAAACGAGAATGCCCGCGCCTTGACCGGTGCGCCGTTGAGGACGTCCCCCCAGTTGAAGACGTCCTTCCATTGGGCTTTCACCACCGTCCCCTATCCGGCCGCCCGGAGCATCACTCCCGAGGATGGTCGTGACAACGTGGAACTGTATGAATCAGTAAAGATATCTTTTGTCGGCGCGGTGGATCAGGATTCCGTTGTGGAGCAGCTGGTGATCACGCCTACTGTAGCTGCCGAGGAGCGCTATCTGCGCTGGGAAGGGCGGCGGGTACTACATCTTTCCTGGCCTAAAGAGCCACGGACTGTATACTGCGTGTCAGTGCCGTCCGGGATCAGCGATATCTACGGTCACAAGACTGAGAGCGGGTTACAGTCTTGTTTCACTACCGGTGACCTGCGACCGATTTTTGCTGTTGCTACGCCGTTGGATACTATCACCTTGGATGCCGGTGAGACGCCTGAGATTTACGTCCTCTCCCGCAATGCTGATCTGGTCTCATTTGCTCTGCGCACTATCATCCCTGATGATTTTCTTGGCTATGAAAATGTTGAAGGCCCTATCTTGCGGCGTTGGAGTGAGTATTTTCGTAATGAACCCAACAAGATGGAGCTCACCCCGGTGGAGTTGACCAGTCACGGCGCGGCGTTGCCGACCGGTTATTATCAACTCTCTTGGACTTTACCTGAAGCGAGCATTTGGCGCTCTAATCTCCGCATTGCGGTGGTGGATAGCCATCTGACGTTGAAGATGAGCGCCGATGAGGCGTTGATCTGGGCCACCGATCTCGCTAGCGGGCAACCGATCACGGCTACCGAAGTGCGGCTCCTGGATGAGACCGGGTCACTGGTCGCGGCGGGCACCACCGACGCTGATGGGTTGGCAAAATTGCGCATTGGCCCGTTGGAATCCCTCTGGGATCATTACTTGGCCGTGATGGGGGAACCGGGGCAACCTACCTTTGGCGTCTCCGCGAGCAACTGGAATGAGGGCGCACGTCCCTGGGAATTCGGTATCGACTCGGAGTATGGACATTTGGTACCTTACAATGTCTATCTCTACTCGGATCGACCTATCTACCGGCCAGGCCAGATGGTGCGGGTACGCGGTATTTTGCGGGCGGAGCGTGATGTCCGTTATAGTTTGCCGGATCTGGAACGCACCATTGAGTTGAGCTTGCGCGATCCCCATTGGGATACTATTTACACGACGACCGCGACGCTTTCGGAGTTGGGGGGCTTTGAGGCCGATTTTGAGCTCACCTCAGTGGCGGAAGTGGGGGAATATGCTATCCTGGCCCGGCTGGAAGGGGTGGAGCGGAATTGGGAGTTGCCCTTTGCGGTGGCCGCTTACCGGAAACCGGAGTTCGAGGTCTTGGTTATGCCGGAGGTGGCCGACATCTTGCAGGGGAAGACGGCGCGTGTGCTGGTGGAATCTAGCTATTATTTCGGCGGCGCGGTGAGCGCGGCTCCCGTGCAGTGGAAGGTTTACGCGCGGCCGGCTCACTTCGCACCGGGGATTGAAGGCAGGTGGCGTTGGGGGGGGGGCGGTGGCTGGTGGCAACCGGAACCGGAATCGGAGAGCATCGCGGAAGGAGAGGCCACGACA
>JAIOSN010000134.1 GCA_021107605.1 Anaerolineae bacterium
CGTCGCTCTCCGCACACTCCATAACCGCCTAAATTCTTCGCCTCGTCACGCGAACCCATAGAGCGCAATTCCACCTGACAATCGAATTGCGTGCTTAACTGGTGTTGCCAAGTAGTGTAACTCTGCTCAGCTTCCAATTTACCTGTATAAAAGAGAATGGCTTGGTGGCCGTCTAAGGTGAATTCCGCGAAGATTACTTTAACTCCTTTCTCCTCCAACTCAGCTAGTTTCTCCCTGGCCACCGTGGTTAGCGTTGCCGCCCGTTCACGCAGGAATTGCCGGCGGGCCATATCGAGACCGGTAGCCAGACGCACTACCGGTTTCAAATCATTGAGGGCTAGCCCGGCTGGTAGATCTGCCCCGACGGCGATAATTTCTCCTACTTGCAGCCCCCGTATTGTCTCTACCACTACCCAACTAGTGGCTTTCAGTTCCATTTCTAGCGAAGCTAGAAAATGGTAAAGGGTCCCGGTCGGCTGAAAACGTACCGCAACTACCGCTAGATATTTCTTGCCAGTGGACTTCAATTTCGTAGTTTTCTTTTTATTCATAACGCTCATTCTTTCTCAAACTATTAACCCTCCCTTTCAACCAGCTAACTATACTTTATCAATGATATTTGACAACTGCATCATAAGTAACCGGATGTTTGTGGATTTAGCGGCTAACATGGTGAGAATCTCTGCTGAAATCAAATTCGGCTTGACTGGTTTGGAAGAAGTGTGGTAGACTAAGCTGTGTTTGAGGTATATACAGCTAAAATAAGGAGTGAGAAGATGCTTAAACGCAAAGGTTTTAAAAGTAAAGAGAAAATCAGAGTAACTTTTATTCTACCAGAGGGTTCCCCCCCCGCTTCCGTAGTCGGTGATTTCAATGATTGGAACCCAGAGGCGAACCCTTTAATTTTGCGTAGCAATCATACGTATAGCAGCGCGGTGGAGTTGGATAAGGGGCAGCGCTACGCTTTCCGTTATCAGTTGGCGAATGGCGGCTGGTTGAATGAGGAAGATGCGGATGCTAAGGAGCCTAACAAGTATGGGAGCAGCAACTCTATCATCATCACCTAGCTGCTAACTGACGCGATCTGGAAACTAATAACCGGCGCGGGACGGTGTTTTCACCTTCTCGCGCCGGTTGCTGTTGGCTGATAAATTTAGAAGAACGAGAGCTGCTCCGACTCAGGGGCCGGTTGATATTCTTGCGCTGTTAGCTGACCATCTAGCAACGCGCGCAATCTATTGAAGTCTTCCGCCACCGTCTCTCTCAGACTAGGTCGATGCAAGGCGGCCGCCGGATGGTACATGGGGAAGTAGAGTTGCCCAGCTACGCAGCGCGGTTGTCCATGTACCAGCGAGATCTTCTCCGAGGGGAAAGCACGGGCCATGGAATGCCGGCCCAGAGTCACAATAATCTCCGGTTGGATAATAGCGATCTGTCGCTCTAGATATCCACGGCAAGCCTCCACCTCTGCGGGCTGGGGATCACGGTTGCCAGGCGGACGACATTTGATCACGTTACTTACGAAGACCTTCTGGCGATCTATCTTGGCGCCGGCCAATAACTCGTTGAGAAATTGCCCGGCGCGACCTACAAAAGGCTCCCCTTTCTGATCCTCGTAAAAACCGGGGGCCTCTCCAATGAACATGATTTCAGCGTCTACCGGCCCGGCTCCTGGCACGGCATAGGTACGCCCGGCATGCAACGGGCAACGAGTGCAATGTGCTATCTCTTGATCAATTGCAGCCAGAGCTGCTTCTTTTGATTCCATAAATCCTCCTCTGAAAATAGTCGGGTAGTCTTTGGTCTTGTAGTCAAATAGTCATTTTCATGCCTTGTTGGTGTGGTTCCCACATGGAGACTTCCTAAAAACATGGTTCCGTTGAAGAAAGTTAGCTCACCGCCAAGACCCTACGCTTCATCAATTCTTCGTGCCTTTGTGCCTTAGCGGTGAAAGGCTTGGCTTTTTCAGTAGACTCAAACACGCAGCTACCCGTATCCATACTCAGCTAGCGAGAACCTGTATATGTTTCTCTTTTAATTTTTAACGCTGGCTAGCTAGCTGCTCCCGGTAACGCGCCCCGGTAATATCAGCGATTAAGAGCAATGCGTCTTCGCCGTCACGATAGTAATGCGATTTCCGCTCGATAGTTTGGAAGCCATACTTGCGATAAAGTGACTGTGCGATCCAGTTGGAGGCGCGTACTTCCAAGCTAACGTTAGTAAGCCCCCTCTCCAGTGCCTCAGCCAACACGGTCATAAGCAATAATTCGCCCAATCCATGACCCCGCCAAGCAGGATGAACGGCTAATGTGCTAATGTGCCCTTGCCCCAAGTTCGCGCGCAATCCCACAAAGCCGTAAATGCGTCTTCTAGCTCTCTTTCCCCAGGGCCAGCGGGACGCTGGTCGCTGAATGTGGCAGCTCTCCAGGATGAAGTAGTGGGCCTCTGAATTGAAGAGCACCTCTTGCACGAATGCAGTCTGAGGCCATGGATCGTGGAAAACATCCTGCTCCAACGCGGAAACTGCCGCGATATCACCGCTCTTCATGGGACGGATGCGATAAATTGGGGAAGCCATCGCTGCCTTTAGCGTGCGTAGAGAGGTACCAGCAGCGCCGGATCGCCCACCTGGCCGGCGCGGAGTTTGACCCAAGCCAATTCTGCCAAGAAGCCCGCCCGCCGCAGATGATAAGCTGGGACGGGCACTTGCACCTTCTCTTTCAGTGTCGCCAAGAGTGCCAGCCCTTGCGCCGAAATTTCTCCTACCACAATCGCCGGTTCGCGGATCCGGCCGGGCATCTGTGCCCATTCCACGATATCAATCTCGGTTTCGGCCTGCCAGCCGGCCACATCTTGATAGCGATAGCGCGCGTAACCGATACGTTTACGTCCTACGGCCAAGATCGCATAAAGAGGGCGTGGGTCAGGTGGCTGAGCCGCCACCAGAATATCCAACGTTGTGATGCCGATCAAGGGAAGCTGTTGAGTGAGAGCCATCCCTTTAGCCAGAGCCACTCCGATGCGGACTCCGGTATAGGAACCTGGCCCTTTGCAGACTGCAATGGCGCTTAACTCCGCCGGGGATGTCCCTATCTCTGCTAATAGATTGTTGATACGGGGCGCCAACGTCACCGTATGGCGGTTGACTGATTCCCAAGAGAACTCGCCTCGGAGAGTCTGACCATCGTGTAACGCAATGCTGGAACGATTGGTAGCGGTATCTATGGCTAAGAGCATTATTTTCCTATCAGTTCCTTATGGTATTGCTGCAATAGCACGGTATGTCGTTCTCCCGTGGCCTGGAAGATCAGAGAGCGCCGGTATTCATCTAACCAACGGAACTCAACCCAGAGATGGTCTGTGGGGAAAATATCAGGAGCACGATTAGCCCACTCCACAACGCAAATGCTCTGCCCCGCTTCAAATAACTCTTCCAATCCCAAGTCTATAATTTCACCTAGCGTATTTAGCCGGTAGAGGTCGATATGGTAGATCTTTTGAGCATCCTGCGGACGTTCGTGGCGGCGCACCAGGACGTAGGAAGGGCTGATGAGACGAGTGCTCGCTCCCCAACCGCGCCCCATGCCTTGTGCGAATAGTGTCTTGCCCACTCCCAATTC
>JAIOSN010000346.1 GCA_021107605.1 Anaerolineae bacterium
CCCTCCAATGAATCACCGGCCACGGCCGCTTCTACTTCTGCCAGAGAGAGATAACCTTGTTCTGCTGCTTTTTCTACCAATTCCGCAACGACGTCCATATGCCTCCTTCAAAGTAAAGTATCATCCACTTAAGGCAACAACAATTGCCAGCGGGTCATCCTGCAATCATTCCTGCTCTTCTTTATAACTGACGAATTGCTTGCCAACGAGGATCAATAGCAACTTCCTCGCTAGATTCCTCTTCGCAGCCACATTCGCCACCATTCAAATTGTGTCCGCAATGTGGACACAAGCCTTTGCAATTGGGGGAACAAATGGGGTTACTAGGGAGTTCAAGCCAAATATATTGGAGGAGCAGCGGTGTTAGGTCAACCCAGCCATTTTCCACTCGGACTGGATATTCAGGCGTCAATTCAGCGCCGGGGAGAGTAATTTCGTCTGCTAATTTAATTTCAAGTGATGCTAAGAACTCTGCTAAACAACGAGTACAAGTAGTTTTTACCTCAGTGGAGAGAGTACCTTCCACAAAAATATCATCAGCCATACGGGCGAAACTTAATTCACCCTGCAGACAGGCCACCTGCAACTCGCCAATCTCAGCAGCTCCTACCTTGATTTTAACGGTCTGTCTATGGCCTGGTTTAGCGTGCGCCAGAGTGGTGAGATTTAATCTGATCATATATTTTGGCTGGCCTTTCAGATAGCTTTCTACTACGGAATTATAACATAAGTGCTTTGTTACGTCAAGGCTTTTAACGATAAATATCTTGGAAATCCCCACTTGATTGGTTGATGGGCATCTATAAAGTGACTGGCTGGCAATAACCGTATTCCGCGCCTCTACTTAAAGCGCAGAGGAATCCGCCGAATCTCTGGACGTTCGCCCAGCTCAAATTGCAAATGAACTACGGAAGGTTCCAAAAGAGTACCGAAGTAAGAGGTACGCAACGCAGCACCGGGATTTATAAGCCAGGTACGGCCCCATTGCGTCTGGTAAAAACGATGCGTATGTCCAAAGACTATAATGTCAGCCCGTGGGAAACGGCGCAGCAGAGTATGCACAATGACCCACTCTTGAGCGGGGAAATACCCACAGCCGGCCAGCTTGCGCAGTAACGCCCAGACCTTCCATGCCATTCCCTCCAGACCAGGGCGGTGACCATGCGTAAGCGCGATTTGAAAGCCAGCCACCTCAATCTCAACGGCAGCCGGAAGGGTATGACCACCGCTAGAACGATCCAGGAGATGATAGTTGCCGCGCACCGCGTGGACCGGAGCCAGCGCCTGCAGTGGGGCTAACGCCCACGGCTCGTCCACATCCCCCGCGTGGAGGATCAGATCCACCCCACGCAGGCTAGCTACCACCGCCTCGGGAAGTTCCGAGGCGCGGTAGGGTACATGTGTGTCTGCTAACAAGCCAACTAACATAAGAAAAGGCTGCCGTGACCGACAGCCTTACAACTACTAATAGAATCAAGAAAGTTCTCTAAGTATTATTGACCAGATACTTAACCGCATCCCCCACTGTGACAATATCTCGCGCATCCTCATCGGAGATATGGCCGCCAAATTCATCCTCAAAGCCCATGATGAGCTCTACCAGATCCAGGGAATCGGCTCCCAAATCATCGCGAAATTTCGTATCTGGTGTCAGAATCTCCTCATCTACAGCCAAAATATCAGCCACAATGCTTTTAACTTGCGCATAAACTTTCTCTTCCATAATGAAGCCTCCCTAAAACACTAAAATGATACCTGTAAAAAAATAAGAAGTAGAGAATATGGAAACCACTACTCTCCTCACCACATTATTTTATCTTGTGCAAGTTAAAAGTCAAGAATAGGAGGGCGAGAGAGCGAAAAGGCGATAAAGCGAGAAGGCGATAAAGCGAGTGAGCGAAAAGGTGAGGTTTTGTCCACGCAGGTGGATAGCCGGCTTTAGCCTCCGGTAGCCGCCTTCAGTCGGCGTGCTGGATAGCGGCGCTTCTACAATGCCAGTCTCGATGAGCGGGTCGCCTCCGGGAGCCTACTTCAGTAGGCGTGCTGGGGAGACCGTACTACCATTCGTTTTACGCCTACGTGTACTGGTTTGGCTCTTTAGGAATTCGCGTGGTCGAGTTAAAATTAACTACGGATTAGCACGGAAAAAAGTAAAAAATCTGTGTAATCTGTGGTGAGAAATTTACGGCACGGGGCACTTACCACGCCCAGTCCCAGAGACCCACTGATTCTAACCGCCAAGTTACAGTTGACGTCTCCTGGCTTTACGATAAACTAATCGCTATTTGATAGCTCCAGGGAGCCGAAACCAACAATGCCTCAGTTAACCGCCAGTCGCAAAGACGATCATATCCAGATTACACTAAGGGAAGATATAACCTTCGATCAGGTAACCACAGAGTTAGAAAATTATCATTTTGAACACCAAGCCCTGCCAGAGTTGGATTTGGCAGCGATTTCTACCCGGACCCTCTTTTTAGACAAAGAGCTAGCCTTCCCTCTCTTGATCTCATCTATGACCGGCGGTTCACCCGTCGCAGCACAACTCAATCAACGTCTGGCCGAAGCCGCTCAGAGCGCCCAAATCGGCATGGGCTTGGGTTCCCTCCGCGCCGCCCTGGAAGACCCTACTCTGGCGTGGACTTACCAGGTACGCCACTACGCCCCCGATATTCTCTTGCTGGCAAATCTGGGGGCCATACAATTGAACTATGGTTATGGCCCCGAGGAATGCCAACGCGCGGTCGAGATGGTGGAGGCGGACGGGTTGATTCTGCACCTAAACCCGCTGCAAGAAGCGCTCCAGCCAGAGGGAGATACGCGCTTCGCCGGCTTGCTACCCCGCATTGAGGCCATCTGCCGCGCGCTGGAAGTGCCGGTCATCATCAAGGAGGTCGGTTGGGGCTTATCCGCCGCGAGCGCGCGCCAGCTGCGCGATGCCGGCGTCGCGGCTCTGGATGTAGCGGGCGCCGGCGGAACCTCGTGGAGTCAGGTGGAGCTGTACCGCAGTCAAACCGCAGTGCAGCGGGAAGTTGCCGCCGCCTTCCGCAATTGGGGCATCCCCACCGCGACTTCGCTCAAGCTAGTGCGCCAGGCAGCTCCCCAATTACCCTTGATCGCCAGCGGAGGGCTTCGTGACGGGATTGCACTGGCAAAATCCCTGGCCCTGGGCGCCGATGTAGGAGCCATCGCCACACCGTTACTGCATGCCGCGTTCGAGTCCCCGGAAACCCTCCACAACGCCCTCGTCGTGCTGCGCCGGCAGTTCAAGATAGCCATGTTCGCCGCCGGCCTGCCAGATATCGCCGCGTTGCGGAAGGCAAAGTTGATCTTTAATGGTACTGAGCGGTTAGCAAGTAGCGGTTAGCGATTTGCTATAAGGACTAACCGCCATACACTTCAGTTAGGATTTCCGAAGTCTGGTCGGTCTAAAATCTTCGCGCCTTAGCGGTAAAATACTTGGTCTTTTCAGGAGCCTCATCATTGGCTCCTCTGAGAGCAGTTATTTCGCCACAAAGATGCCAAGACGCTAAGAAAAAATAATTTTCGGAAGGTCAAATTTAAAATCTCGGTGCTCTCCGTGCCTCTCTGTGGTGAGGCCCTTGGTTTTTACTAAAGGAGTTAATTACTATGGATCCCTTCACCCGGTACCTCCCTACATTGGAAAGAGAGATGCGCGCCATCACCACCCCGCATGCAGATAGCCCCTCTCTGCTCTACGGCATGTTACATTACCATCTCAGCTGGGTGGATCGTGACTTCCAACCCATACAGCGGAACGCAGGTAAACGCCTCCGCCCCGTCTTCCTGCTACTGGCCGCTGAAGCCCAGGGAGGGCAATGGCAACCGGCGTTGCCGGTCGCCGCCGCCGTGGAGCTGCTCCACAACTTCTCGCTCATCCACGATGACATTGAGGACCAGGACCACCTCCGGCGCGGATACCCCACCCTCTGGGACATCTGGGGGGAAGCGCAAGCTATCAACGCGGGGGACACGCTCTTCAATCTGGCGTACCAAGCATTGCTCCGTCTGCGCGCGAGCGGAGTGGAACCGGCGCTTATCCTCCAGCTCCAAGAACGCTACCTCGACACTGTCACCCGACTGACCGAGGGCCAATGCCGGGATATCGGCTTCGAAAGCGCTGCCACAATCGAGGAAGAGAGCTATCTGCAAATGGTCGGGGGGAAGACGGCCGCGTTACTCAGCCTCTGCTGCGAGGCCGGCGGCCTGCTCGCCGAGGCGCCAGCCGTACAGGTAACAGCATTGCGCGAGTTTGGCTACAATTTAGGGATGTCTTTCCAGATACAAGATGATCTGCTGGGCCTCTGGGGCGATCCAGCCGAGACCGGAAAACCGGTCGGCTCCGATCTGCGAC
>JAIOSN010000351.1 GCA_021107605.1 Anaerolineae bacterium
CTTCGGTGCCTTCCTCGTCCACGTCCACGCAGGCTTTGTGCAGCACCGCGCTGATAGTCAAATTGCCTTGACCATCCATCCCGGAAAAGTCCGCCTCCTCGCTCATGGCGATGGACATTCCCATTTTCCTCAATGTTCCGGTCAAGTCTAGCGTACTCTCATAGCCAAATTTGGGCAGTGCCAAGTTGACGCTCTGGTACTCTAATTTCTCTATGATTGCCGCCAGCTGCTCCGCGCTCAACTGCTCCTCGAATGCGGGGAACTCTCCCCCCTCTGGCACGATGAGCAACATGCTCGTTTGGTATCCCGCGTAGGGCAACTCTACTGCCTGGTAGCTTTCCCCCCGCGCGTAATTGAGTTGTTCCGGCTTCGTTAGGTGCATCAGGGGCACGGAGAGCTCTTCGCCATCTAGGCGGGTGAACGGCGCGTCTTGGGTCAGGTTGGCGTCAAAAGTGTGGAGCCAGCCGGCATAGAAGTAGATGGCGTTGGCGAGTACCAGCCGTGTATCTGGATTGAGAACGCCTTGCGGGAGCAGATCTTGAATCTTCCCCTCGGTGTTTTCGCTCACCCAGGCGTTGATTGCCTGGCGCGTCTCCTCCGGTGCGTGTTTGAAATCGACCAGTTGCAAGCCCGCCCCGTAATTCTGCGCCAGCAGATCCAGGAACTCGGTCAAAAAGGTGTAGCTCTGCTCTCCCCAGAGCGAGTTGGCGATGTTGAGTGTGTAGGGGGTGGGATTTGAGTCTGAAGGTTCCTGCGGTTGGAGCCGCTGGTCTAGTGCGTTGAAGGCGGGATGCAGTCGTTCCTGAGATAGGGTGAAGTGCAACGTCTCTGCCATCTGCGCGGCGGTCTCACCGCGCGCGCCAGCGTAAGTCATGGCTAACGCGGTGGAGATGCTGTGCGGCGAGAAGAAGAGGTTGCCGTCGCTCCCTTCCAGCGCGTGATAGAGCGCCATGGCGAAGGCGACGTTGCCGCTGGTTAGCTCTGCTAGCTCCCCGGCGGGCACCTCCGGCGCGATGATGCGTTCCGCGTTCGATTGGGCGACTGGGCTCTCCACCGGGGTAACTTCCGTAGCGGTGGGCGTTACTTCTGTCTCCGGCGCGGGGATGTGTTCCGCGTCTGATGGGGCAACTTCCGTATCGGTGGGCGCTACGGGTATCTTGGTCATGGGTTGATTACATCCTGTTACTAAGGTTGATAATAATATTACGGCCAAAAATATCTTTCTCACTGATGTCATCTGATCCTCCTCTGGAAATTAGATTGGTTTACGAGTTATAGACGCGCCAGGAGGATGTTTTGTTCCTTAGTCAGTTAGTCGTTAGTCAGTTAGTCGAGCAGTCGGTTAGTCATTGTTAGCCAATTGAATTGACTACCAAATTACCGGACTACCAGACTACTAGACTCCCCGACTACTAGACTGTCTCCCATGGCGCACGGCGACGACTTCGGCCAGGATGGAGAGGGCGATAAATTTAGGTTCCTTGCCGCCGATATTAAGTCCTACCGGGCCATGGATGCGCGCCAGCTCTTCCTCGGTAAAGCCGGCTGCCAAGAGTGTGGCGCGGCGGTCGGCTTGCGTGACGCGGCTGCCCAAGAAGCCGATGTAGTAGGCGTCGCTTTCCAATGCCAGCGTCAGCGCCGGAATGTCGAACTTGGCATAGTGGAAGAGCACCACGACCGCCCAGCCGGGATTGAATTCGGTGGAGACGAAGGCTTTCTGCGGCCAGCCAAAGCGCCGTTCGACGTGTGGGAAACGTTCCACGTTGAGGAAGGTGCGCCGCGCGTCGCTCACGATAACGTGGTAGCCGGTAATCTGTCCCATTCTCGCCAGGGGTTGGGCGATGTCGGTCGCGCCAAAGATAAGGAGCGTGGGCGGCGGCGGGATAACTTCCAAGAAGACCTCGCCTTGCGGGTAGCTCTGTTTGCGCGCGTGCGGCCCCGGCCAGAGTTGCGCCAGATCCGCCAGAACGGCTGCGTCCAACTCCGGGTCGCCAAGAGAGCCGCGCGCGGCGCCCGTCGAGGTGCGGAGCAGGTGTGCTGGCTGGTCAGTGCGCGAGGCGAAACCCACCGTCTGCTGGCGTGCTATCTCGGCCAGCAGTTGGTCGTGGAGTGGGTCCCAACGTTCGATCAAGATATCAACGGAGCCGCCGCAGGCCAGGCTCGCGCTCCACGCTTCCTCGTCGCTCACGCCGAAGAAGGGGCGGCGGATGGTGAATTGACCTTGCAGTACGGCTTCCAGCTCTGTGATGGTGTCGCCATCGACGCAGCCGCTGCTTACCGAGCCGGCCACGTCACCTTGCACGTTGAGTGCCATGCGGGTGCCGGGGGAGCGCAGCGAGGAGCCGCGCGTCTCCACGATGGTGGCCAGCGCAATCTCGGTCTTGCCGGCGGCTTGCCAACGTTTTAGTGCAGGTATGATTTCTCTCATTTAGTGCTCCTATTTTAGCGGTTAGTTCATTAGTCGTTAGTCGTTAGTCGGATAGTCTGTTAGCCGTTGGCAGGTGCTGTTCCTAATCCCTCATCCCTGATTTTGGACGCAGATTGGCGCAGAAAAACGCAGATTTCTTTTAGTTTTCCCCTGGGGAAGCCTTTTTATCCGCGTCCCATTTTGGAACTGTAGCCATTGGCGGTGCTGTTCCTCATCCCTCATCCCTGATTTTGGATGCAGATTGGCGCAGAAAAACGCAGATTTCTTTTAGTTTTTCCCTAGGAAAGCCTTTTTATCCGCGTTCATCCGCGTCCCCTTTTGGAACTGTAGCCGTTGGCGGTGCTGTTCCTAATCCCTCTTCCCTTTTTCCTTTCCCCTTTCCCTAATTCCTATCTTCACTTCCAATACTGCGGCTCGCGGTGGATGAACTTGCCGGCGCCCGCTTGGCCGACAAACTCGCCCTCCCGCACGATGATCTCGCCCCGGCGGATAGTGGAGACGACGTGTCCCTTGACCGGCAGCCCCTCGTAGGGAGTGTAGCCGGCGCTGCTATGGAGGTCGGCGGCGGTGAGGATAGCGGTGCTCTGCGGATCGTAGAGCACCAGGTCGGCGTCGGAGCCGGGGAGCAGCGCGCCTTTGTGCGGCCAGAGGTTGTAGATCTGGGCGGGATTGGCGGCGAGGAGGCGTACCAGGTCGTTCCAGGTGATGCGACCCGCGCTCACGCCGTAGGTGGCGGCCAGCGGTAGCAACGTCTCCAGGCCGGGCAGGCCGCCGGGCGTCTGGGTGAAATCGTCATGGGTCGTTTTCTGCTCAAGGTTGTAGGCGCAGTGGTCGGTGATGAGCATGTCGATCTCTCCCGCGCTCACCAGTTCCCAGAGACCTTCTTTTTCCGCCGGAGTACGGAGCGGCGGTTGGAGGATGTAGCGCCACGGCTCAGTGCCCGCGTAACATTGATTATCCAGGAGGAGGTACTGCGGTGCTGTCTCGCAGAAGGCGTGCTGCCCGCGCCGGCGCGCTTCCGCGACGAGCCAGGAGGTGCGCGCGCTGGAGTTGTGGGCGATGACGACGGGCGCGCCGGCGGCTTGCGCCAGGAAGAGCACGCGGGCGGCGGCTTCCTGCTCCGCCAGCGCGGGACGGCTGGCACCGTGATAGCGCCAGCCGGTCTGCCC
>JAIOSN010000272.1 GCA_021107605.1 Anaerolineae bacterium
TGAACTGCTGGCGCGCAGCCGGGCGGAGATTCCGGCAGACGCGGCGCGATTTGGTTTCGTCGCCGCTAAGCAGCAGGAAGCCGAGAAGCTTTTGGAGAATGCTATTTCTCTGCTTGAGAGCCGGCCACAGGCCGAGGCTTGGAATCATCCCCGGGGAATCTTCTATCAACGCGCAGGCATGGATACGGCGGGCAAGGTGGTGGCGGTTTTTCCAGGACAGGGTTCGCAATACCTCAACATGGGGCGTGAGATAGCTCTCAATTTCCCGCCGTTGCGGGAGGCTTACGCTCAGATGGATGCCCATTTCATAACAGAAGGCTCACCGCCACTTTCCCAGGTAGTCTTTCCCATTCCGGCCTTTGATGAGGAGAGACGCCAAGCTCAATCTGCCACACTGCGCGCCACGGATTACGCTCAAGCCGGCATTGGAACTTTTAGTTTGGGGTTGTACAAAATCCTGGTGCAAGCCGGATTTCAGGCTGATTTCACTGCAGGGCACAGCTTCGGGGAGCTCTCGGCGCTCTGGGCCGGAGACGTATTGGACGATGCCGGCTTCCTCACGCTGGTGAAGGCGCGTGGCAAGGCGATGTCCCCGCCGGAGGGTCAGGAGCTCTCCGATACCGGCACGATGTTGGCCGTCAAGGGTGATCTGGCAAAGATTGAAGAGGCCGTGGCGGCTTGGGACGAGGTACTGATCGCTAACCAGAACTCTCCCAGCCAGGTGGTGCTGGCCGGTCCGACGCCAGCCATTGAGAACGCGAGGCGAGTGTTGGGCGACCAGGGCTTCAAGGTGACGCCGTTGCCCGTTTCAGCGGCTTTTCATACCCCTTTGGTGGCCCATGCTTCAGAGCCATTCGCGGCTGCGGTCGCGGCGGTGCCGTTCCACGAGGCGCGGATCCCCGTCTATTCCAATACTACTGGTGATCCGTACCCCTCCGAGGAGAGAGAGGCGCAAGAACTGTTAGGTCAGCATATCTTGCATCCGGTCATCTTTAAGAGCCAGATTGAGCATATTTACGCGGCGGGCGGGCGTGTTTTCGTCGAGATTGGCCCCCGGCGCATTGTGACGAATCTGGTTGACGCTATCTTGGGTGATAGACCGCATCTTGCTCTGCCGCTGAACGCCAGTCGTCAGAAATCCAGTGACCGCCAATTGCGCACGGCTGTGGTGCAATTGAAAGTTGCCGGAGTGCCTTTAGGAGATATTGATCCGTATCAGGTTGCCAGCTAGCAGTCTCAGGTTAGGAATAGGAAGCAATTATGATCTGGATGCATTTCATTGCGGTTAAATTTCTGGTGGCGTGTGGCGTGTTCCGTTTGGGGAAGGTTTACGCAACACGTAATACGCAACCCGGATAAGGTCAAGTATTCTACACAAAATTTAAAGTTCTCCTCAGTGTTCTCTGTGTCCCTGTGGTGAGCCAACTTTTTTCAATGGAGGGAATTATGGGTTTGATAATACGTTTGAACGGTAGTAATTATGTAAGTGAGAAGACCAAAGCGGCCTTTGAAGAGACATTGAACGATGGGTATCAGATCAAGGGGGGCGGTGGGCAGGAGCGCGAGTGCGTGGATGAAGGGGCTGTGGTGCGTGACCAACTTCCAGCTGTTCGTTCCCAACCTCACATTCCGCAACCGCCGGCCTACACGGCCCCACAATGCGTTCAGGCATTGGATGGCTTGGAGCATGGCTTGGAGCGCTCACATGAGCACCAGCAGTTGATGTTGCAGACACATAGTCAATATATGCAGCTCCAATCAAATTACGCCGATACTTTCTCGGCGCTGATGCAACAGCAGGGAGATATTTTCGCGCAGAGCAATACCACTCCTCAACAGGCGGAAGTGGCACGGAAGGTATTGGAGACGCTGGCGGAGAGTATGGCACGCTTCCACGATCTCCAGGTCGAGACGCTGGGTGTACACAAGCAGTATCTCGCGCAGCAGACGGAGTACTCGCAGGCGCATTTCCAACTTCTGAGAGAACAACATCAGCGGATATTGAGTGGCAACGGCGCGCTAGGGCCAGAGAGTGAGAGAGCGATAGAGCGAGAAAGCGATAGAGCGAGAAGGCAAGAGAGCGAGAGGGCGAGCAAGCTAGAAAGTGAAAAAGCGATAGAGCGAGAGAGCGAGAGAGCGAGAAGGCGAGAGAGCGAGGCAGCGCTAGAGCGAGCAAGCGAAAAGGCGAGAAAGAGCGAGGCAGTGGTTGCTCAACAACTTGTTTCCAGTGCGGGCCCCGTTGCTCTGCCGGCTGCTGAAGTGTTGATTGCGGCTCTGCTGGCGGTGGTGAGCGAGAAGACCGGTTATCCCGCCGAGATGTTGGAGCTGGAGATGGATATGGAAGCCGATCTGGGCATTGATTCCATCAAGCGCGTGGAGATCTTGAGCGCGTTGGCGGAGCAGTACCCGGAGTTACCGGTGGTTGAGCCGGATAGTTTAACCGAGCTGCATACGCTGGGGCAGATAGTTGAGCAATGGCAGGAGAAAGCGAGAGAGCGAGGAAGCGAGGAAGCGAGAGGGCGAGAGAGCGAAAAAGCGAGAGGGCGAGAGAGCGAAAAGGCGAGAGGGCGAGAGAGCGAGGAAGTGGCTACTCAACAACCCGTTTCCAGTGCGGCCTCCGTTGCTCCGCCGGCTGCTGGAGCGTTGGCTGCGGCCCTGCTGGCGGTGGTGAGCGAGAAGACCGGTTATCCCGCCGAGATGTTGGAGCTGGAGATGGACCTGGAAGCCGATCTGGGTATTGATTCCATCAAGCGCGTGGAAATCTTGAGCGCGCTGGCGGAGCAGTACCCGGAGTTGCCGGCAGTTGAGCCGGATAGTTTGACCGAATTGCATACACTGGGTCAGATCGTTGAGCAATGGCAGGCCGGGATGGAGACTTCTGGCGCCCCTGAGACTCAACCATCAGCCTCTGGTACGGAAAAAAAAGTATAAAGAGGGCCCGGGAGGAGAATTCCTCCGTTCAGCGCCGTGAGGTCTCCTTGCGCGTGCTGCCCGTGCCCGACACTTTAGAAGTTACATTGCCGGCTGGTCATAGCTGCCTCATCACCGATGATGGCACTCAGACGAGTATCCGGCTGGCGCAGGCGTTAGCGGCCCGCGATTGGCCTGTGATCTTGCTCTCGTTCCCACCAGATATTGTGCCAGAGCAGGAGCGCAGCCCACTCCCTCCGGAGATCACTCAAGTGCAGTTGTCCTCGTTGGAGGAGACGCAGTTATCTGCCCTGGTTGAGCAGGTGGGGCCGGTGGGTTCTTTTATTCACCTGCATCCAGCTAGCGAGAGTGAGGAGCTCTTCCCGGTGACGCAGCGAGCTATTCTCAAGAGCGTCTTCCTGCTGGCTAAACATCTCCAGCCGGCGTTGACCGGCGCAGCAGCCAGTGGGCGCAGTTCTTTTATGACGGTGACTCGCTTGGATGGGGCGTTGAGATTGGGGAAGCAGAGCGTCAACTGCGACGCGCTTAGCGGTGGATTGGCGGGGTTGACCAAGACCCTGGCCCTGGAATGGCCCGCCGTTTTCTGTCGGGCCGTTGATCTCAGTCCAATTTTCGACGCTGAACAGTCTGTTGAAGCTATCCTCTCCGAGCTCTCCGATCCCAATCGTAGATTGCGTGAGGTGGGGTGGAGCGAGCAAGGTCGGGTTACTTTGGTCACTGCTACCGGACAGGTGGCAGTTGACGCGGGGACAGCCTGCAAAACGGCGCCTCCCGGGAGTGAGAGTACCTTCCTGGTCAGCGGTGGCGCGAAGGGAATTACGGCGCAGTGTGTCATCAAACTGGCAGAGCGCTACCAGAGCAATTTTGTGTTGGTAGGACGTTCTACCATCGAGCCGGAACCGGTCTGGGCGGCGGGGATAGAGGAGGAAACCGACCTCAAGCGAGCGGCCATGCAGGCCGTGTTAGCCAGTGGCGAGAAACCCACTCCCCGGCGGATCCAACAAACGGTCAAGATCTTACTATCGAGCCGCGAGATAAAAAGTACGTTGGCGGCTATCACCGCGGCCGGCGGGCAGGCAGAATACATCAGCGCCGACGTGACGGATGGCCCCGCGCTGCACGCGGCTCTGGAATCCGTGCGCGAGCGAATTACCGGCATCATCCACGGTGCGGGGGTGCTGGCAGATAAGTTGATTGAAGAGAAGAGTGCGGCGGATTTCGAGTTTGTTTACGGAGTCAAAGTCGAGGGGCTGAAAAACCTCTTGGCTTCCGTGCCCGTAAGCCAACTTGAACAGGTGGTGCTCTTCTCATCGGTCGCTGGCTTCTACGGCAATGCCGGGCAAGCGGATTACGCCATCGGCAATGAGGTGCTCTCCAAGACAGCGCACCTTCTCCAAAAGAGAGTACCGGCCTGTCGCGTCTTAGCCATCAACTGGGGGCCGTGGGATGGCGGCATGGTGACACCCCAGCTCAAGCGAATTTTGAAACGGGGCGGTATCGAAGTCATTCCCGTTGAGGCGGGCACGGAGCTCTTGGCCGGTGAGCTGGCTGTATCGAGCAACGTGGTGCAGATCGTGGTAGGCAGCTCGCTGCCCACTCCTACGCGGACACCGGATGTCGAATTGCGCACGCATCACCTTCACCGGCGCTTGACGTTAGAGGCCAATCCCTTCTTGCGTGATCACGTCATAGGTGGACACGCGGTTCTGCCCACCGTCTGCGCCGTCGCGTGGATGGTGAACGCTTGCGAGGAGCTCTATCCGGGTTACCTCTTCTTCCGGGCGGAGAAGTATCGGGCGTTCAAAGGTGTGGTCTTTGACGCTTCTCTGACTGATGATTACATCCTGGATTTGGAGGAAATCTCCAAGGAGTGTGAGGAACTTATCTTTGAGGGACGGATACACAGTCAGACCGCTGATGGGAAACCTCGCTATCACTACACCGCGCGGATCACTCTGCGGCGCGAGCGGCCGGAGGCTCCGCGTTTCACCGAATTTGAGCTCGCGACCAGACAACCCGTTGCTGGAGAGCAGCTCTACCGGGAAAATATACTATTCCACGGCCCGGCGTTCCAGGGTGTGGAGCAGGTACTCAACTGCGATGCCGAGGGATTGACGATGCGCGCGCGCTCCCCGTTCGTCAGCCTGGAGACCCAGGGACAGTTCCCGGTGCGCTCTTTCAACCCTTACTTGACCGACGTACAGCTGCAAAGTCTGCTGATCTGGGCTACAGATAATCACGGCTATGGCGGGCTACCCATGCAGATCCAAAAAGGGGAGCTTTACCGCGAGGTCGCTTTTGGTGATGAGACTTACGTCACCTTGCAGATCAAATCTAACAGCGAGCAGCGTCTGGTCGCTGATGTTATCGTTCACGACGAGGATGGGTATGTTTACAGCCGTGTCACGGATGCGGAGATCACTCTGAGCGAGCGGATGAATGAGTTGTTTGAACTAAATGTGTTGGAGCCTGATTAGTTAATGGTCAGGCCCGGTCAGAGAGTGTGGAGAGGTGAGGTGGGTGTTATGAGACAGGTTGTACTGGTAGGCATGGATATTTCTTACGGTTCTTGCCGTGATTTGGAGGCTTTTGCGCAGGCGGTTTATGCAGGGAATTATCAGCACGAGATTGAACCTGTGCCGAGCCGGCTGCCTCTGCATGTCGCGAGTCAGGCTCTCCGCGATGCTCCGTCAGCGGCGGGTGAGCGGCTGGCGGTGGTGGTGGCCGGGCCGGTGGAGCTAGCTGCTGATTTCACCCTAAAAATGGAGGCCGACGGGAGCTTCACTGGACCGGTGGTCATCAAGCGCAGTACGTTTGGCGCGTTGGCTGAAGTCGAGGAGCTGTTGAATGCGGGAGAAGTTGACGTCGTCCTGGTCGTCGCCCTGGACGTGGCGGGGACGGGTGCGGTTCTCTTCTCGCGCGCCGGCGTGGCGGGTTACGCTACGGTGGTGGCTTCCGAGCTGGGAGAAGTGGATGACGCGGCAGCGATCTGCCGGCGAGCGTGGGCGCAGGCCGGTATCACGCCAGAGAAGGTGGGCTATTTGGAGACGTCTGATGTACCACCGCCTGGTTTGTTAGCCGCTTACCAGTCTCCAGAAGGGGAGTTGAGCTGCGCGTTGAGTGGGCTGGGCGCGGATTTCGGCAATTTGACTGTGTTGGGAGCGCTGATCAAGGTGGCGTTGTCTTTACATCACCGCACCCTACCGCCACTGCCAGCTGCGGAGGGGCGGAGCAGCGCGGCCGGTTGGCGCGAATCGCGCTTTTATAGCGCGCCGGCTGCACGTCCCTGGTTTGCAAGAGCTGGGCAAAAGCGGGTAGCTGCTCTGAGCTCTCTGGAGCAGGGAGAACTCTATGGGCAGCTGTTGCTGGCGGAACCGGTGCAACGGCGTGCGGAGAGTGTCGTCCGGCCACATTTGCGAGCCGAGACTAGCTATCTCTTCCCGCTCGCCGCCGGGGGAGAGGCCGCGCTCCTGGCGTGCTTGGAGCATTTGGAGCAGCGACTTCTGGCGGGCATTTCCCTCCGCCGGCTGGCTAACGAGACCTTCGCCGCGTATCAGCAGTATGCCGCCGCGCCTTATGCTCTGGCTCTGGTGGGGCAGGACCGGGATGGATTGTTGCGCGAAATCGCGCACGCTTCCAGAGGTGTGCCATCCGCTTTTGCGGAAGAGCGCGCCTGGAGTTCACCCCAGGGCAGTTACTTCACGGCGCGGCCGTTGAGGGAAACTGGGCTCACTTTTGTCTATCCGGGTGCTTTCAACTCTTATGTTGGGCTGGGGCGCGATCTGTTCCAGTACTTCCCGGCTCTTCACGCCTGGTTGGGTGAGAGCATCTCCGATCCGGCTATGGCGGTGGCCGAGGAACTGCTTTATCCACGCAGCCAGCAACTGCTGAGTGCGGCGGAATTGCGAGAGCGCAGCGCGAAGCTGGCGACCGATCATATTGCCATGATTGAATCTGGCACCACCTTTGCTACGCTCTACACGTTGGTGTTGCGTGATATTTTTGGCGTGCGCCCCCAGGCTGCGCTGGGTTACAGTTTGGGCGAGATCAGTATGTTGTGGGCGGCGGAGGTGTGGGGCAATGTGGATGAGGGCAGTGCCGCGTGGCGCAACTCGCCGCTCTTCAAACGCCGGCTAGTAGGCCCGCAGGAAACCGTGCGCGCATACTGGGGTTTGAGCTCTGAAGTGGAGGCTGATTTCTGGGGAACATATCTTCTCAAAGCGCCCCTCGCTAAAGTACAGGAGTTGGTGGCGCAGGAGGAGCGGGTTTATTTGACGATTGTGAATACTCCTCGAGAGGTCATCATTGCCGGGGAAGCGGTGGGTTGCCGCCGTATCATTGAGGCGTTGGGTTGCCATTCGTTGCCGGTACCCTTTGACGCGGCGATTCACAACAGAGCGATGCGCTCTGAGCACGACGCTTTTGTGGCTCTCTACACACATTCCATCCACCGGCGGCCCCCGATGACATTTTACTCCGCCGCTGATTACGCGCCCTTGCAGCTGCGGAGCCAAACTCTGGCGCACTCCATGGCGAGTATGTGCTGTCAGCCGGTGGATTTCCCGCGTCTGGTGCAGAGTGCCTATGATGATGGTGCGCGCCTCTTCATTGAATTGGGGCCACAAAAAACCTGTTCCCGCTGGATTGGCCGGATTCTGCAAGGACGTGAACACGCTGTGATCGCTATCAACAGGCAGCGGCGGGACGATTATGAGGGCGTGCTCGCGCTGCTGGCGTTACTCCTTAGCCATCGCGTGCCGTTCAACCTGGCGCCGCTCTACGATGTTGAGCTGGCAGCAGAACCGCGCTTGTTAGCCGTCAAAGAGGGACTGCGATCAGGGGCCAGCCCTTATCCTCTCTTGGCTACCGTTGCCGCTGCTTACCACGACAATCTGAACTGGCAGGCTGCCCGTATCAGTGCAGGGTACCAGGCTTTGTTGCAGGCGCGTGGGGTGGCGTTACAACAGATGAGTGACCTGATTGGTTTGCAGATAGAGACTTCCAAGCTCTGGTTGGAGGGGGGCACTGTTGCGCCGGTGGTTGGCGTCAGCAGTCGAGCAGTGCGTTTTAACGAGCGTGATATTGATACTTTTGCCAGCGGTGATCCCGAAGCTTGTTTTGGCTCCGCGTATGCGGTTTATCGCGGGCGGCGGTTGCCACGCTTGCCCAATGGCGAGCTGCAACTGATCAGTCGCATTGTTGAAATTGAGGGACAGTTTGGCGAGGTACAGGTGGGAGCCGAGCTACTAAGTGAGTATGATGTGCCCGCTGCTGCGTGGTTCTATCACCAGGGCAGCTCTTCCATGCCTTACGCTATTCTGATGGAAGTCGCTCTGCAACCATGTGGTTTCTTGGCGGCTTACCAGGGGTCTACATTGCCTTACCCGGAGATGGATTTTTACTTCCGTAATCTAAATGGCAGCGGCAAACTGCTCCGGGAGGTGGATTTGCGTGGTAAGACTATCACCAACCGGGTGCGGCTGCTTTCCTCCACCGCAATACAGAGCATGATCCTGCAAGAGTACACTTTTGAGTTGGCTTGCGAGTCTCAACCGTTCTATCGTGGCACCGCCTCGTTTGGCTACTTCACGCGGGACGCCTTGGCTAATCAACGAGGGTTGGATGGTAGGCGGACGCAACGTCCGTGGTCGCAGCGCTCGCCAGAGGAGAATTGGAGCAGCATCAAGCTGCGCAATGGTGACGGGCAGGCGTTCTATGGCGTGCGGCCCGCCAAGCCGCATTATCGCCTCTACCGTGGGCAGCTGGATTTGTTGGGTGATGCGCAGCTCTCTGCTACTGGAGGCAACTATGGTCAGGGTTACATCTTCGCGGAGGCGCGGGTGCGACCCGACGATTGGTTTTTTGCTTGCCATTTCTACCAGGATCCGGTGATGCCCGGTTCTTTAGGCATCTCCGCTATCCGTCAGGCATTACAGATCTATGCGCTCCGGCTAGATTTGGGCAGTGGCTTGCGTTCTCCGTATTTTACACTGGTGCCCGATAATCAAGTCCAGTGGAAATATCGGGGCCAGATTGTGCCCGCAGATAGCGGATTTCATCTAGAGGCGCATATCAAGCAGATTGAGAGACAGGGGAATTCCGTCACCTTGCTGGCCGATGCGAGCTTATGGAAAAACAAGCTGCGAATTTACGAGGTGGAGAACGTCGGAGTGCGACTGGCGGAGAGCCTGGCGACTGAAGTCGCGGCTACCGTTGCAAAGTCCACCTGCGTGGACTAGCTGTTGGAAACTGAGACGCTGAGACGCTAATTTTTTGGGGAGGTATTACATGAGAAAATTGGATACTGTAGAACATGATGCGCTAGCCGGTTGGCAGGGGCCACGTGAAGCTATCGTCTACGATCTGGCGGGGATGCAGGCTAGACTTCGCAATTTGGAGCAGGCTTATTACGTGGTGAAAACCGACGACGGGGTAGGGATCACCGACCGGGGCAGTCTCTGCCCGGCGAAGGAGGGCCAAGCAAAACTGGTAGATGTATTGACCCCGTTGCCGCCGCAGCGTTTTGGCGACCCGGCTTTCCGCAAGACTTATGGTTTGGATTACGCTTACGTTGCCGGCTCGATGGCCAATGGCATTTCTAGCACGGAGTTGGTGATTGCGCTGGGTAGGGAGAAGTTGTTGGCTGCTTTTGGCTCCGGTGGGTTTTCCCCGGAGCAGATCGCGGCGACTATTCGTCAGATCCAGGCAGCCTTGCCTGATGGCCCCTACGCCTTCAATCTGCTCCACAGTCCCACCGAACCGGCGTTAGAGCGTCAGGCGGTTGATCTCTATCTCCAATATGGGGTGAAAGTAGTGGAGGCTTCAGCTTATCTCAATCTGACTCCCAGTATTATCCGCTACCGGGTAGCCGGCTTGGATGTGGATGCGAGGGGCCACGTGACCATCCAGAACCGGGTGTTGGCGAAGCTCTCGCGTCGTGAGGTGGCGACAAGATTTATGCGGCCACCGCCGGATAAGATGCTGCGTCCGCTGGTGGCTCAAGGACTCATCACCGCGCGGCAGGCCGAGCTCTCGAAGCAGGTTCCGATGGCTGACGATATCACCGTCGAGGCAGATTCCGGCGGCCATACCGACAACCGTCCGCTGGTGGGATTGTTGCCTTCCATGCTCGCCTTGCGAGATGAGATGCAGGCAGAATACCAGTATGAGACGCCGGTGCGGGTCGGTGCGGCGGGAGGTATTGGGACGCCGATTGCGGCGTTGGGAGCATTTATGATGGGGGCGGCCTATGTCATGACCGGGTCCATCAATCAGAGTTGCGTGGAGGCCGGCACTTCAGCGCAGGTCAAGGAGCTGCTGGCGCAAGCCAAGATGCCTGACGTGATGCTGGCACCGGCCGCCGATATGTTCGAGATGGGGGTTAACGTACAGGTGCTCAAGCGCGGCACGCTCTTCCCCATGCGGGCGAGGAAGCTTTACGAACTTTACAAGAGTTATCAGGCGTTGGATGAGATCCCGGCGGCGGAGCGGGAGCGTTTGGAGAAACAGATATTTCAGCACGGCTTGGATACTGTTTGGCAAGAGTGCGTTGCCTTTTTCAATGAGCGCGACCCCACGCAGATCGAGAAAGCGCGGCAGAACCCTCGGCGCAAGATGGCATTGATCTTCCGCTGGTATTTGGGGCAGGCGGCATATTGGGGCATCAGCGGTGATCCCGCGCGCCGGATGGATTACCAAATTTGGTGCGGCCCGGCGATGGGGGCTTTCAACGATTGGGTGCGCGGCACCGAACTGGAACAACCGGGGAATCGTCATGTGGTGGATGTAGCTCAACGTATTATGAATGAGGCAGCATATCTCTATCGAGTGCAAGCCTTGAGGATGGCTGGAGTGTATTTGCCTTTGGGTTAATGGCAACACGGTTTAGTTAAGACTTCCGAGGTCTCTGTAAGATCTTCGTAGGCACTTGTCGCGTAAGGATCTCATGCAAGACCGCGGAGGTCTGGAGGTTGCTTATCTGAACAGTATTGGGGTTAATAGTTGATGGTAATCGTCTATATGAGAAAAGAGGAAGGCTAGCAGATGAATACTATAAAGAGCCGTGGGGTTTGTCCTAAGTGCAAGTCGGGGGGCGTCGTGCCTAACGTTGAAGCAGTGGATAGCAGCTCGCTTGCTATCAGAATTTATGGTGAGGCGGGCGGGTACAATGGCCGGG
>JAIOSN010000215.1 GCA_021107605.1 Anaerolineae bacterium
AGGATGGTGGTGACGGGACGACTGAAACGGATGGAATTTCCGAATTCGCCGTGCAGCACATCGTTCATGTAAATCCCAAACTGCACGTAGATGGGTTTGTCCAGGCCATATTCACGATTAAAACGCTCGCAGACCGCCACCGTAGCCTTCTCCCCCAGGATAGCCTTACACGGATCGCCGGGGATCATACGGGCCAGGGCAAACGTCACGATCAGGATGCCCAACAACACCGGAATAGCCGATATAAGACGGCGTATAATATATTGGATCATAAATGACTCCCCTGAAAAATGTTATTGCCACAGACGGGTACCCACACGTAGCCGCGATTTCCAAATCGCGCAACACTTCGATAACAAAAACAACGCGGGATGGAATGTAAGTACCACCATCCCGCGTTGCGGTTACGTTAGCCAGTATCAGCTAAACAGAGACTATTCCTCAACGTTCAGCAGGTTGCCCCAGAGGTAAGTGAAGTAGGAGAACGCGCCGGTGTTGCCGGTGTGCAGCGGGTGGGCCGCATCCCAGGCCACGACCCAGGACATCACGACATCGCTGGCATCTAGCATTGAGCCATCGTGGAACTTGACGCCCTCGCGCAGGTGGCAGGTCCAGACGGTGAGGTCAGCGTTGGGGTCACAGGAAGTAGCGAGGCCAGGCTTGACCTCCGTAGCGCCGATTTCGTATGAGAGTAGGGGTTCCAGCGTCTGCTCGCAGGCCCGCAGCGATTCGCCATCGGTCTCGTCGTTACAGTAGAGCGAGATCGGCTCGGCGTTCTGCATCCAAACGAAGGTGTCCCGTCCGCCGGGGTCCGTCACGGCGAAGTACTCGTTGCCCAATGGGCTGGCGTGCGCGCCCCCCACATCGGCCTTGTAACCCACGGCAGAACCACCATGAGCGATCGGCACCATCGGCACGAACTCACGGACCGCGTTGTTGGCCTCAACATAGAGTGGTTCGGCCTCGGCAGGATCAGCAATCTGCGCGGCTTCCTGCAACTTCTCGTAAATCTCAGGATAGGGAACCCCGAACTGAGGATTCATCTCGGCGAAGTGGAAGTCTAAGAAGTTGGTGACGTGCGGGTAATCCGCGCCCCAACCCAACAAGTAGATGCCGTCCAAACGACCGGCGTTGGATTCCTCAATGAACGCGCCAGACTCCATTACCTCGATCTCGGCCTTGATGCCGAGGTTTGCGAGCAGCTGGGCCTGTAAGTCAGTGGCGACCAGCCCCGGCTCAGGTAGATAGGAGCGGAACACGTCACGGTAATAAATGGTGGTCTCGAAGCCCTCAGGGAAACCGGCATCTGCCAGCAACGCTTTCGCGGCTACGGGATCGAAGTCGTACCAAGAATCACCGACGCAGCCATTGGGAATGGCGCAGGGCGTGAAGTGTGAAGCCACTTCGGAGCCGGCGGGGTAGAAGTTATCCACGAGCCGCTGGCGGTCAATACCCTGGGCCAATGCTTGGCGCACGCGAATGTCGCCCCACGGTTCAAAAGTGTTGGTCGTGGCAACATAGAAGATGTTCAACGCCTCGCGCTTAACCAGGTTCAGGCTCTCATCGTCGCGGATAACAGCGAAGTCATCGGGACTAGGATTGTCAATGCCATCCACCGTACCGGATTGCAGCTCCAACAAGCGGGCCGCGCCCTCGGTGCTCCAGCGGAAGACCAACGTCTCGGTCTTGGCCTTGTCGCCCCAGTAGTCGTCGAAGCGTTTGAAAACCATGCTATCGCCACGATTCCAGGCGTCCATAACATACGGGCCGGTGCCGACGGGCTTCTCCAGGATTTCCCCGGAGACTGCGGCCTGCTCAATCCATTCTTTGGGCTGGATGGAGAAAGCGGAGAAGGCAGCTTTGGAAGGGAAAGCCGGGTCGGGTACGCACATAGTGAACTGCACAGTGTGCTCATCGAGAGCGGAGATTTCCTTGATCAAACCGCCGTAGTCACAGTCTGGAGCGGTGACGGTCATTGCCTCAAAATCGGCGGCGGGTTCTGCAGTCACGACCGCGGTCGGTTCCTCTGTAGGCCCACAACCGGCCAACACCATGCTGAACAGCACGGCCAGTGTCAGTAAAGTTAATAGGGACTTGCGTTTCATGATTTTCCTCCTAAATAGGTTAGATTGGAAACGGTACTATCTTCAACGAAGAGCTGTTTTTTTATTGGCTCTGCAATCACCTCCCCTTGAACAACACTCCACTCCCCCATCAAGAACCATGGAGGAACACTAACAAAAGATTATACCTTAAAAATAATGATATGGGAAATGCGCCCGTATAAGGAGTATTTCGCTTTTAAGGCAGAGGCCCTAGCTCTTGCAGCTTTTCATACATCTCCTCCGGCTCTGCGCTGACAGTGGCAGCCAACGCCAACAACACCCCCAGATGCAACTGCACGTTATTGACCAGCAAATTATCCACCAAACTATGCACGGCAAAATGCGTGAAGGCCCCCAGCAACCCTAACGCTAAACCCCGCCGCAATCCGGTCAAACGCCGTGTGGCCCGCCAGAGGGAGAAAAAGAGCGTGCCTAAAAAAACGAGGTAAGCGATCAAACCCACCAAACCCACTTCAGCCAATAGGTTGAGGTAGAAGTTGTGCGCGTGTCCCAGCGCGATCGGCCAATTGATGAGCGCATAATCGGCGTAGGCCGCCTCGTAGCAACCCAACCCCACCCCCAACCAGAAGTTGGCCCGCCACATCTCCAAGGCCACTTGCCAGTGCGCCATCCGTTCCAGCACCGCATAATTAGCATCGTTGATCGGCGCGCCGCGCACATCCTCAAAGCGCGTGTAATCCAGGAATCCGGTCAATCGCGTGGAGAGCGCGGCCGGCAAGCGGCCGGTCGCGTGCAGACCCAAGCCGCCGCCCACAATTAGGAGGATAAGCAGGAGTCCCCACCAACCACGGCGGGGCAGCGCCGCCGCCATCACCAATAACGCCGCTCCAAACCCCAGCCACGCGCCGCGTGACCAGGAAGCCAGCAAGCCGCCTCCCACCAGGAGCAACGCCCCACCTATCCCCCCCCACCACCAGCACCGCAATGGCCGGGGCTGACCTTCCCAGCGCGCTTGCGCCCACTCCGCCGCCAAGACCAGCAACAATCCGGCCAAGAGCGCACCGCTAAGAGCAAGAAAGCCGCCGTAAGGGCTCGGTTGCTCGAAGGTGCCATAGGCGCGATACCGCCCTTCCCCGATGGCGAAGTGCTCCGGGCCGGCGCCGCGCAGACCAAAC
>JAIOSN010000143.1 GCA_021107605.1 Anaerolineae bacterium
ACAATAGCTTCTACCCGCCGCTGCTGGGGCATTACGAATCGCGCACCGCGTCACCAGATCGCTCCCACAATGAGACGTTGGATTCGCTGGTGATCACCGGCGTGCTCGGTCTGGGCATTTACCTCCTGACCTTTGGCGCGGTATTCTACTGGGGGTTCCGGTGGCTGGGGTTACTCACCACCCGCCGCCAGTTGTGGCTTTACGTGGGTTTTATGGCGATCATCGCTATCCCGCTCACCATCCTCTTCATAAATATGGGACATCCCTACTTCTTCGCGGTGGCGATCCCCTTGGGCTTTATCGCCGGCACGGGCCTCTATCTGACCTGGCAAGCTGGACGGCTCACCTGGCGCGGCGCGGAGGCGTTGCCCGTAGATTGGCAATTGCACCCGCACGCGCTGTTATTGGTGGCGATCTTGGCGGCAATTTCGGGACATTTTATTGAGATCAACTTCGGCATCTCCATCGCCGCGACGCGGACGATATTTTGGGCTTTGGCGGGGATGTTGGTGGTGTTAGGTTTCCAATGGCTTCCTGATGAGGAGTCCGCCCGCGAAGAGCGCGCGGCTCAGAGTCGCAAGCAGCGCCGCCCCCAGCAGGCTCACCATGCGTGGCTCTGGTCCGTTTTGATACTTAGCCTGGTGACTGTATTCTTGCTAAGCACGTTAGCCTACGACTTTATCACCAACCCCGGCCGCTCGACGGACAGTGCCCTGGTTTTCTGGCAGTCTCTGACGACGATTTACACGCAAGGGCGCACCTCCTACGGCGCCCTGATGATCTTCGTCTTCACGGGTATCCTCTTTGGGGTGGTGGGATTATGTGAGCTAGATCGAGAGGGAGTATTCGCGGAAGAGCGAAACAAACGTTGGTGGCTGGCGGTGCTTATCTACAGCGGCGTCACGTTGACCGGATTATTGCTCTTCGGCAGTAATATCGCTAGCTTTCACGACTACTTACCTCAGATCCAAGTGCAGACGGTGGAGGACGTGGTGCAGGTAGCGATGACTTTAGCCGGTGTGCTAGGTCGTTACTACCTATTAATCTTTATGCTCCTTGTAGGCATAGGATTCCTCAGAATGCAGGAATCTGCCTTGCCTCAGCGGTGGGCGGAACCGATCAGCTTATTGGTCCTGCCGGTGCTACTCCTCTTCGGCACCATCCTGATCCGCAGTTATAGCTATGATCTGATCCGCGCGGATATCGTTTTTAAGCAGGGGAGCTCTTTCGCCAACCAGCGGGAAGCGAACCAGAAACAGATTGGGATCGCGCATTACACCCAGGCGATTGAATTGACGCCCCATGAGGATTATTACCGTCTCTTCCAGGGCAAAGCGCATCTCGAATTGGCCCAATCGTTGCCCCAGGACGTGGACGCGGCCCAGCGCGAGGCAGTCCTCAAGCAGACAGAGGCGGTGCTCCTGGAGGCGCGGGAAATTAACCCCCTGAACACGGATCATAGCGCGAACCTGGCGCGGTTTTACCGGAGTTGGGGCGCGAGTCTGGCGGAAGCTACCCAGCGGGAGGAGCTGCTAGAGAAAGCAAGTACGAATTACCACCATGCGTTGACGCTCAGCCCTCACAATCCCATTCTCTGGAACGAGCTGGCTATTCTAAATGCGTTCGAGCTGCATGATCAGGAAGCATTTACTGAGGCGATCTCCCAATCATTGGAAATCGATTCAGAATTTGAGCAGACCTGGATGACGTTGGGCGATGTGCGCTTGAATATCGATAAGGATCTAGCGGGAGCTATGGCGGCTTACAAACAGGCGCTAGAGATACAGCCCCGGAATTGCACCGTCCGGCATACGCTAGGCTCCTTGCAAGTGCAGCAGAGTTTGTGGGCCGAGGTCGAAGAGACGCTAGTCCCAGCTGCTGAGTATTGCGCCAAGAGCTCCAAATTGTGGGATATGTACCGCTTGCTGGCCGTCTCCTATTATTACCAGGAGCGACCGGGCGAGGCGTTGCAGTTGGCTCAGCAAGCCTTGCCTCTGGCGCCAGAAGATCAGCAGGGAATCGTGGAACAGCTGATTGCGGCCATTCAACAACCGCTCCCCGTGCCGCCAGAATCGGAACCGTGAGGCAGGAATGGGCATCAATGTTTATCTGACAGTCTTTGCTGGCGTCTTGTTTTTAGCCGTGGTGGGGACGCCACTGGCGCGTAAATTGGGACTGCGCTTAAATGCGGTGGATCAACCTGATCCGAGCCGCAAGGTCCATACCGTGCCCACTCCCCGCTTGGGAGGCGTGGCGATCTTTCTCAGCACCCTGCTCGCCACCCTCTTGCTAGGTGGTCGCTACAAATCTGACCAGCTGACGAGCGTGTTAGTCGGAGCCGCTTTTATCTCCTTCCTGGGTTTCTGGGATGACCGTTACTCGCTCGCCCCCTGGATCAAGTTGGCGGGGCAACTTTTGGCGGCCGGACTGCTGGTATTGACCGGCGTCACCATTCATACTTTCCATCTACCGCTCTTGGATAACGCGATCACCCTCTTTTGGGTAGTGTGGATCACCAACTCCCTCAACTTGTTGGACAATATGGACGGACTATCTGGAGGGATTGCGGCCATCGCCGCCGGACATTTCGCGCTGATGTGTACCTTCACCGGACAATACCTGGTCGGCGCGCTGGCCATCGCTGTGATGGCGGCCTGCATCGGTTTCTTGGTTTACAACTGGAACCCGGCCATGATCTTCATGGGAGATTCCGGCAGCCTCTTCCTCGGGTTCACTCTGGCGGCCATCGGTATCAAGATGCGCTTCCCGGAAAATGTCTCTTTTGTGACTTGGATGATTACGTTGTTGGTGCTGGGCGTGCCAATTTTTGATACCTCCCTGGTAATTATCTCCCGGCTCCGGCGTGGCTTGAACCTCCTAACAACGCCGGGCCGAGACCACTCCTCTCACCGGCTCACCTACGCCGGACTGACGCGCCGCGAAGCGGTGCTGGTGCTCTACATTGTCGCTTTCTCACTGGGCTTGGTAGCTCTTTTCATCACCGAGGCCTCCGTGTTGCAAAGTTACGTGATGGGCAGTGTGGTGGCTGGCTCGGCGCTCTACGCCCTCTGGCGCATGGAACATGCTCCCTTCGCCCCGCCGCCAGAGAGAGAATAACCCCCCGGAACATTACCGCATTTTGGCAAAGATTCCGGTGTGGTATACTACGTTCCTGGCTTGGCGATGCCCACATCTGAAGGGTATAAAGAATAATTAGGAGCAAGACAACCATATCTGTCGTCAGGAACAAGATAAAGTATGGCTGCAAAGAAAATAGCATTCGGTTGGTATGGAGGTAAATATAGCCATTTGAATTGGCTACTTCCTCTGCTGCCTTATACTACACATTATTGC
>JAIOSN010000071.1 GCA_021107605.1 Anaerolineae bacterium
AGAATGTCTTTCATTTGTGCCCAGCTGAAGCCGGCCATACTGGCCGCTTGAGAGAGCGAGATATTTTTAGTTTGGTAACGATGAATTGCTAGTTGGATGCGCAAATCCACACGTGTGCGTAGTAAATGGCGTAAGGCATCTAAGATAACCGCCTCTTCATTCTCGTAGAGATGAGCCTCAACTAAATCTTGTGGCCTAACAACCATTTTGTACCTCCTTAATTAGCGTAAATTGGCGTTTATTCGCGGTTTCGCTACCTATCCAGCGAAACTTCTTATTTGCTGATCGGTTAGTATCACGCAGTTTTCGCTATCCTCATTACACAACTAGGCGGTCACTACGGTCAGCTCCCAGTACGCCTACTGAAGTAGGCTACCAGAGGCTAAAGCCAGCTGTCCACCTCCGTGGACAGAAACTAGCGCGTTGACGTAGGTCAACGCCACGCGCCTCTGGAAGCGCCTTCAGGCGTGTCACGGGGCCACGTGAACTCAACAGAGCTAGGAATCCCGGTGACGTTCTAAAGTGGCGAAATTCTCGTGACACTAACCGGATCTGTAATTCTTGATTCGTAACCGTTATTCCGCTAATTGCAGATTGAATTCGTAGGTAGCTGTCTCAGTGGTGATGGGAGCGATAGCGGAAACTGTGATCACCGCCCGCTTGGTCTCGCTGTTGAGCGGAATAAGCCATTCGCCCTCAGTGTCATCGGCCAGTAAGAGTCTGCTAATTTGAGGGTGGGAGCCTTCATAAGTCACCAGCTGGACAATCCATTCCTGTGGCAGGACATTGGCGTGACGCACAAAACCTGTTGGAATCCAACCCGCGATCTCTTTTTCACCATCGTCTTGGAAAAGCAGCTCGCCATCGGTTACAATCTCAATATCATCCAATGCCCAACTGGGTTGATTGACAGCCGCATCGGTGATGTACTCAAAACGCAGCACGATTTCTCCTCCGGTGTAATCGCCTAAATCAGCAGTGAGTTCCTGCCAACCACGACTCTGCCCGGTCAGCCCGCAACCGAAGCTATTACCGTTAGGATCGTCGGTGGTGCAACCTAAACTGGAGTCAGCTAGGATTTCCCAGCTGATTTGCGGCGAGGTGAGGTCGCTCGGAATCTGCCCGCTGGCGGTAGTTCCCACTATCACGTACCCGTAATCCCAATTTTCTTCGATATGATACCAACTCTGGAAGCGCAAGGTGGCCGTGGTAGCATTCTCCAAGTTCACAATGCGGGTTAGGGAGCTGTCCGATTCGTCATTGCGGCCAGACCACCAGAGATGTTTTCCACTAAAGGCATTGGTATCCAATATCTTCACTCGTGTACCACCGGCAAAAGTGAAAGTCAGTGGATCGTGTCCTTCAATTTCGATGTAATCTACGCCATACTGATGTACGGTACTGATCCGGCGCACAGGGCAATCGGATTTATCATAGTGGATATCCAGCGTCGGGTCGTGTGGATTGATCTCACGGTAGCCATATTCGCCGTTGGAGAGGGTGGGATCATCTAACAAGTTAGCTATGGTCCAATTGGCGAAGAATATTTTATGGTCAAGGGTATTTCCCAAACTCGCCAACACCGCATCCACGCTCTCTAGGCCATTTTCTGGACGCGCTACCAGGGCTTGCGTGGCGTCTTCTCCGAATTGATCCAGGAAGTATTCCATGAAGAGGTAAGACCCGCCGTAGTTGGCCGAAGCATCTCCCGCCGCGCCCTCGGGCCAGGAGTTAAGCTGGGTATCCGGTGCGTAGCTGTAGGAGATATCACTACCTCCGACGTTGTAATCCCCGTCTTCGTGAGAACGCTCGTTAAGCGCCATTGCCAGTTCGGAGCAACCTTCATTTAGCCAGGTGGTTTCGTTGCGGTCGCCGCGCCAGTGAATCATGTGTTGGAACTCGTGGGCCAACACACCATTGTAGAAGCTGCTGCCGATATTAATATTATCTAAGTTGATGTAGAACATCTCCATCTCGTTAGAATCCGCGCGGACGGCCCGTACGTACTCATCGGGGCTGGAAAAATAACCAGCGACAGTGGCGCCTAAGTTGCGCGCATGCAAAATGCTCACATGCGGGTCGCCATCCACTCCGGGAGACCATTCACTTCCGAAAAATTCGCGGTCAGTGGGGTAGGTGTGTTCCTCGAAAAGGTCAGCGGCTTCCCGTAGATCATCCTCATCAAAAGAAGCATCTTTTTCAACCCACATATAGACATGCGCGGTCTTGTAAACCAGTTCCGCCTCTATCTCGAACTGCTCCTCTTTATCCACGTCAGAGACAGTGAAGGTGCGGATGGTACCTTCCGCATAGTCGGGACTGGTGGTCGCGGCCACTCGCGGCGTATCAGGATCCACGCCTCGGAAACGGATGCCCAATTCGTGAAGGTCTGCATCAGGAGTCTCTGCTTGAGTCAGAGCTTGTAAGGTCTCCAGCGCCTCGGAGGGCATTTCTCCGGTGATGGGAGGCAACGGAGTGGATTCTGGCTCCAAAAAGGAGTTTGCCTGAGAGATCTGACCGCTGTCTTCTGCGATAAAGTAGATCATCATTCCGGTACCTAGTACGCAACAGATGCACAGGCAAATAGTTAAGGCTAGCACAATGATGATGCCCACGCCCCATAACCAATGTTTATTTGAATTCATCTTACCTCCATTTAGCAGTTAGATTCCAGCAAGTATACTTCAGTAAAGCGAAAAGGCGAGGAAGCGAGAGAGCGAGGAAGCGAGAGAGCGAGAAAGCGAGGAAGCGAGAGAGCGAGAAGGCGAAAAGGCGAGAGAGCGAGAGAGCGAGAAGGCGAGAGAGCGAGAAAGCGAGAAGGCGAGAGAGCGAGAAAGCGAGAAGGCGAGAGAGCGAGAAGGCGAAAAGGCGAGAGAGCGAGAAGGCGAAAAGGCGAGAGAGCGAGAAGGCGAAAAAAGGGAACGCAGATTTCCGCAGATAAGATTAACAATCAGCGTTCATCTGTATCCTAATAAGGAACTATTTCAACGCTCACCCTGGGGATGACTGAGTAGTTGCCTTAGTTCTAAAATACGCTCGACGCTATAATTATCTTGACTTTATTGTATGTCTCCTGTAAAATTATGGTGTTAATTGATATGAGGAGGCTGAAAAATGCTAATTGAATTTCGTCTTAAAAATTTTAAGTCCTTCAAAGAGTGGCAAACCTTGAGCATGGTGGCGAGCTCGGATAGATCATTACCTGATAACGTGACACGGGTTGAAGCACTAGGACACAATAGATTAGTGCAGATCGCCGTTGTTTATGGAGCCAATGCTTCAGGCAAGAGCAATCTTGTGGATGCACTCAGTTTTGTACATGCTTTTGTAGCCAATTCGGCTGAAAGTAAACCGGGGATGGTTATAGAGGTTGCCCCTTTCTTACTGGATGAAAGTAGCTCTGCATCCCCTTCTGAATTTGAGATATCCTTCATTCATCAAGGAGTGCGTTACCAATATGGATTTTCTGTTGACCGGCAGCGCGTATACGATGAATGGCTTATCGCTTATCCTAAAGGGAAAGCTCAGACCTGGTTTGAGCGGCCTGTCGAGAACTTCAATAATCCTACGGATTGGTACTTTGGGCCAAATCTTAAGGGGGAGAAGAAAAAATTACTGCCATTGCTGCGACCGGAAGTGCTTTTTTTATCCCTGGCGCCGAAATTTTCCAACAAACAGTTAACCGCAGTGTATGATTGGTTTTCCGATCAACTACGGGGTATTAGTATTCCAGAAGGATTGTTCAACCAATTAGAACAATTCACTGCCAAACAGGTCAAGGAAAGTCCGGCATTTCACACCTGGATACGTACTCTTTTGAAGTTTGCCGATCTTGGCATTATGGACATTGCGGTTGACAAGAAACAAATCACAGAAGAGGATTTTCCAGTTCGGCTGTTTTCGAAAGAAGCGCGGGCTCTGTTTCTCAAGCAAGAACAGTTAGAAATTAAGCTGTATCATCGAACGCAGGAAGATCATGAGCAGGGTATTGCTTTATCCTTTGAATCCGGCGAATCGCGTGGCACACGACGGGTTTTCGCACTCGCTGGTCCTTGGCAAGATACCTTGTCCAGTGGATATACCCTAGTGGTAGATGAACTCGATGCCAGTTTGCATCCGGCTCTGGTACGTGAGCTGATCAGGCTATTCCATAACGCAAAAACGAATCAGTCGGGTGCTCAGCTTATTTTCAACACTCACGATACCACGTTGCTAGATACAGAATTATTCCGTAGAGACCAAATCTGGTTTATGGAGAAAGATAACGCTGGCGTGTCCGTGCTTTATCCACTGCTGGAGTTCAGTCCACGCAAGAGCGAAGCCCTGGCGCGGGGATACCTCCAGGGACGTTACGGGGCTATTCCTTTCATAGGCAGTCTAGCGGGGTTTGATTCCGATGGCGAAGCGTAGCCGGCGACGCGCGCGTTCTGTAGCCTCGTTTAAGCGACGCCCAGGTTCACGTCCGCCCCGGCAATGTATCCTCATTGTCTGCGAGGGACGGCAAACTGAGCCTAATTATTTTGAAGCTTTGCGTTATGAACTAAAACTCACGTCGGTTGAGGTCAAAGTTGTCACAGAGAGTGGGTCTGCGCCTATCAATGTGGTTGAGAGTGCCTTGAGGCTAAGACGCCAGCGAGAACGTGATGTGCGCAAGAAACGCACCAGCGAGTTGAAATTTGACGCGGTCTGGTGCGTATTTGATCGCGAGACTCCGCAAGATAATCTCTCGTTCCCGCGGGCTGTAGACAAGGCCACCAGCAACCAACTGGAACTGGCGGTATCTACGCCGGCGTTTGAATACTGGTACTTGCTGCATTTCATTGATACTGACCGGCCATTCCGCGATGGCGGCGGAGCAGTTGTACCATCCAGACCTCCGCGGTCTCTGGTAGCAATTTGTCAACTAATAACAGGGCTGTGGGCAGAGTATCGCCCACAGCCCTCTGGTTTTCGCGGCGACGGCCCCAACTATTTTCAGAGGAACGTCGCAGCGAGTGTGGTGGCAGAGTAACAGTTATTGAGGAGACTTTCTGTGCTGGCGCACACCGTCCCTGCACTAAAAACTACTATTTGACTACTGGACTAAAGACTATCCGACTA
>JAIOSN010000098.1 GCA_021107605.1 Anaerolineae bacterium
GCCGGATAGCGTCAGCCGTTGCTTCCTGCTCCGCTTGCTCTTGCTCGAAGGTCGCCACCAGGACTTCTAAAGATGGGATTTGCGCAGAGAGTTCCTCCGCTGCCGCGCGCACTTTCTCATAATGAAGATGAAGCCCATCTAGTTGCGCACTCAGGGTGGAGAGTTTGAGGAGTCGTTCCTGCAAACGACACTTTTGCTCGGAGAGCTGTTTGGCGAGACGTTGGATTTCACCTTCTCGCGTTTCCAGAAGAATACGGTGATTTTCGGCCTCCTGCCTCAAGAGAGCGACGCGAGTGCGTTGTTCTGAAAAGGCCTCGTTTATCTGGGACTCAGAGAGCTCTGTCAATTTTTGAGCTACGGTGGTCAATGTATCCTCAGCGTGGTTCAGTCGCTCGCGTGCGGCTCGCTGTTCCTCTGTCAAGCTAGCTCGTTGAGCATCAAGTTGAGATTGTTCTTGCTCGGCCTCGGTCAACAGTTGACGTTGCCACTCGGTTTCTTGAAGAGATTTCTCCAATTCATTTATCCGACTTTCCAAATGGCGGTTAGCTTGTTGTCGTGCATGTTCCAGTTCACGTTGACGCTCCGTCACAGAGCGTAATTCTGCTGCGCGCGAGCGCGCTTCTTCTTCCTGCGCCTGGATCTCAGCCTGTAACTTTTTAACACTCTGTCGAAATTGCTTCACTTGGGCGGGGAGTTGGCGCAATTCACGTTCGCGGGCTAACAGGCTCCCCCCATGCCGCTGGCGACGTATCTGACCACCGGTCAATGCTCCTCCAGAGCGCAAAATCTCTCCATCCAAAGTGACGATCTGAAAACCGCCATGCAGGCGCCGGTAGAGAGCACGAGCAGTTTCCAAATCCTTCACCACGGCTACACGTCCCAAAAGCAGTTGCACTGCCGGGCGCAAGTCTGGATCGTCATATCCCACTAGATCAGCTGCCAACCCGATGACACCAGTACCAGCAGGAATCTGTAACGACTGCGAAGGGCGCAGGTTGTCCAATGGCAAGAATGTAGCTCGTCATGCATGGTGACTTTTAAGCCATTGAATGGCCGTTCTAGCGTCTTCCCAACTACGGGCCACGACGTTTTGGACTTTCGCCCCCAGCGCGGTTTCTAGTGCGCGGTCAAGTTCCGGCGGCACCTGGATCAGAGAAGCGAAAGTGCCAGGAAGGCCATGCAATTGCCCTTTTCCCACGGCTTGGAGCAGCGCGCGCACGCCGTCATAAAGCCCCACACCATCCTCTTTAAGTCGCTCCAGAGCAACCAAGCGCGCGGAAAGCTGTTGATAGTCACTCTGTTGAGCGACCAGCTGGTGTCGCAACTGCTCAATGTCAGATTGCATAGTGGCGCGTGCAGTTTGGAGCTGTTCGCGTTCGCGTTCCAGGGATACCAACTCCCCTTCTCGGCCTTCAAGCTGGCTGCGAGACTGCTCCACCAGGGTTTGTTGCTCGCTCCGCTGCCGGGCAGCTGCGGAGAGCGTGGTTTTAAGGTGACTGATTCGTTGGGTCAGCTGTGCTTCACGCTCGTCCAATTGTTTTAGGCGGCTTTGACGGTCAGCGAGCTGATGACGGTTTTCCAGCGCATGTGATTGCATGGTGCTCTGCTGGCGTAATAACGTGTGGCGCTCTGCGGAGAGCTGGCGATATTCTACTTCAAGAGCTGCTAATCGCGCTGTATCTTTTTCTAGCTGCTGAGTGGCCTCGTCTAACTGGGCTTGTAGCTCCGTGAGCTCTTCCTCCCCTGCCTTTAGCGCGGTTTGCAAGGGGACCAGGTTCAAGCGGCTCTCTGTTTGCCGTTCCTGGAGCGAACGATTTCGTTCCTGGGTCACAGCTAACTCGCGCTGGGCAGCTTCGGCTTCAGCATGACGCGCGCTGCTCCCATGATGTAATTCTGCTAACTGGTTGCGCGCGGTTGTCAACCGTTGACGGAGAGCCGCGATCTGTTCACGGCTCTCCGCTAACTCCTCCAGACGCTGTGCTACTTTTTTTTGGCGGTAGAGTAGCCGTTGGCGCGTGGCGACCAGTTTCTCCAACTCTTTCCCCCAACGATAACCATACCAGATGCGCTGTTGCCGGCGCAATTCCGCGGAGAGTTCGGCGTGTTGTTGCGCTGTGATAACTTGACGTTTGAGACGTCGCAAGCGCGGCTCAATTTCGCCCACAATGTCTTGCACGCGCTCCAAGTTATGCTTTGTCTTGGCGAGACTGTTCAAGGATTCTTCGCGCCGGCTACGGTAGGGAGCTATGCCCGCGGCTTGTTCAAAGAGGGCTAACCGTTCCGAGGTGCGCAGTGAGAGCACCTGATCAACCAAGCCCTGCTCGATGGTGAGATAGGCGTCGCGCCCCAAACCGGCACGATCTAGGAGATCTCGCATATCCATCAGACGGATTTTGTTACCGTTGAGAATATAATCGGATTTACCATCGCGGTAAGTACACCGCTCAATGGTCACTTCGGCAAAATCTACCGGCAGCCATCCCTCGGTGTTATCAAAGGTGAGCGCTACACGAGCCATGCCCGCACGTGGCCGAGATTTACTCCCAGCAAAAATCATATCTTCATTGGTATTCCCGCGTAGAGTGGTGATGCGCTGCTCGCCTAAAACCCAACGGATAGCGTCGGCCACGTTGCTCTTGCCGCTCCCATTCGGCCCCACAATAGATATGATTCCGGTGGGACACGTTATAGTGAGCGGGGCAGCAAACGATTTAAACCCTTGCACTGAGAGTTCTTTAACTTTTGGCATAGGAGGTTAGTCTGTTAGTCTAATGGGCTGATGGTTAACGAGCCATTATCTCCACACAGGGTCAAACACGAACCACTGTTCTGGAGCACGGCGAATGAAATTTTCAAATTCTGCCAAAATGCGACGTTGATTCACGGCTATATTCCACTCCCGGTTACCAGTACGTATCAACTCCAGAGGCGGGTTGGCTATCATCCGATATTCCCCCTCCTCAAAATAAGTAGCCATAGTGATAACCAAACTGTTGGTCAGCAGCGGGATACGGATATAATTAGCCGGTAAATAGGCCATCTCGCCGAAGAATTCCACCGGTTGATCTCCCTCTCCAATGGGCCGCTCCACGCCGGTGATAACGGCGCCGCCTCGCTGCAAACGTCTTAATGCCTGCCGCAAGGCATCTGTAGAAATAGGTGTCAATAATGCCCCGGCCCGCACCCGCAATTTATTGAAGAGTACAAATCCAGGTGACGGATCAGCTAAGGAGAGAACCTGTAAAGGGACCGACATAATTTGGCCCAATGCAATGCCGGATAAATTAAAATTAGAGAGATGGGCGCCAAGAATCAACAAACCACGTCCAGAATCCAGAGCTTGTTGAATATACGCCCTAGCTTGAGGTACTATATTGACCGGCGGCTCAAAATCCTCCACGCGAACCCGCCCCTGACCAACATTATGAAAAAATTCATAATATGAGCGGGCAGCGTTGAAGAAGACCTGGTGCGTATTAGCTTTAATTTTCTCCGCAGGAGTCTCTAGCCCCAGCACATGACGTTGGTTATCATAAACAGAATGGTAAATTTCGGGCTTAAGCGTCACCAAGACGCGCGTGACGGTATGAGCGATAAAATCCCCTGCCCGAGATGGTAAATGTTTTCCCATAAAAAAACCGAGCTGTGTCGGCCAACCTTTGGTGAAAAAATCCCTAACACTCATATTCGATTTTCAACCTCCCTCGTTACTACTACTCAGGCGGGATAGACCTCCGAGGTCTTGACATAGGTTTTGCTGGGCAAAGTACCTACCCAGACCGAGATTGCGCCACCGAGTGGCAGATTTGTGCAGACCTCGGAGGTCTGAAAATAGGCCAGCCTGAGTAGTAACCCTCCCTCTATATCTCATTCCCTCAATGCTCGCGGAGCCTCCAGCAGTACGGGTAGGCCCCGCACCAAACAGAAAGCCACCGCTAACCAGGACGCGATTTGTGCCGGGAGGAATAATATCTCTCCCCACGGATTGCCGGCAGTTTGCAGCGCGTACACCGCCGCCAAGAGAACAAACGCCACGGCCTTAGCAACTGCGAAGGAGGTACGTAACCACGGTGAGCCGACCAAAAAACGACCGAGTTGCGATTGCAACAGCTCAAAGGGTTTGAGTCCCCGCGCCGGCGCCACTGAGCGGATAGCATCGACGAAGGTCCCTCGCACCAAAACCACCACCGGAATCACCAAGGGGATAAGGCCCAAGTACATGAAAGTTACCCAGAGCACGTATTCCACGGTACGATCGGCGGCGATATCCAATACGCTGCCCAAGAGACTCTCCTCACCGCGCGCGCGTGCCAGTGAGCCATCCAAGGTATCCATCAAGATCAAAATCAAGATCGCGGGAACGGCGAGCCCTTGCGCTAAGGCTGAGGAAGAGTATAAGAGGAAGAGGATGCCAACCAACAACGGAATGCGGGATAGGGTGATTTTATTAGCCACTAACTTGCTCCGAGAATGACTTAGCAGGCCCGGAAGGCAACCAGTCCTCTTGCCAGAGTTTGGCGATACCCCGCACGGCTAGAACTGGCCGCAAGTTAGCTTTGGCCGGCACCGCGTCCGCGTGGAGTATCTCAGCCCAGGCTTGCGCCTGCAACTGCCGGTACGACCATTGCTCGCGCGCCAAGAAATCGCCCAGAGATTCTCTCTCAATTCTGACGATCCCGGTGGTCTGAGGAATGACCGGGGGTTCCACAAGTTGCAAAAAATAGAGCGCCTGTACCAGGGCATCGGGCGTCTTCGCCCCCCCCAGCCGAGGCGCGGTGAGCATGATGATATGCGGGGCATCGGGTTGCTGTCGCAAATCTCCTCCTGCCAGGAGCGCATATTGCCCGTTCTCCAGCAGATGAGTGCTCCCACCGGGGAAAAATTGTGGCTCGCTGCCCCAAGCTTCTCGAATGTGGCGCAGGAGAATGTCCAACGGCGAACCGGAGGCAGCTCTCAAGCGCACCTGTACGCCGCGCACCCCGATAGTCAGCTCGCCACCGGGAGGCGTGACCCAATAACGGCGAGGGCTTAGTTCAAAATAATACGCTGCCTGAGTATATATGATACCAGATAACGATAAGAGACGCAGAGAGCGGCCCTTTAGAGAAGGGTGCTCTGCCTGCTGAAAAATCGGGAAAACGTCAAAGAAATCCACCGGTATTTACTCCTTTCTAAAAGAGGATGCAGATAAACGCAGGCTACGCTCACAGATTGAAAATGATAAATCAGTATAATCTGCGAAAATCTGCATCCTAAAAACGATAGGTAGCTAGTGGGCTACGGCAAATCAAATCCCAGCACGCGCTCGGAGCGAGCCGCCGACAGATAGAGTTGTCCTTCTGCCGAGATAGCGACGCCGGCTGGGAAGAATAACCCGCCCTCGCCACCTAGCATGGTTAAGAAAGCACCCTGTGCATCAAAGGAGAGGATACGATTATGAGTGAAGTCGGTCAGGTAGACGTTATTCTGGCTATCTAAGGCAAGGTGCGGTTTCACTTCTGGATTGGCGATCTCCCAGCCGGCAACGCTCCATTGACGCAAATATTCACCCGCACTGGTGAAGACCTGTACGCGCTCGTTCCAAGTATCAACGACGTAAATTTCTCCGGCCGCGTTGACGGCAATGCCCACCGGCTCGTCCAGCTGACCGGGGCCACTCCCCGCACCGCCAAATTCACGCAAGAAGATGCCTTCAGTATCAAAAACCTGCACGCGCTTATTCCCAGTATCGGTGACGTAAAGCTCGCCAGCCGGCCCCAGAGCGACCGCGCGCGGCCCGTAGAAAGCCCCGTGTCCATTGGAATCACCCAACTGGTATTCCCCGTAGGTTCCCCAACTCAAGAGGTACTGGCCCTGTGCATCAAATTTCTGAATACGGTGGTTCCAAGTATCCGCCACGTAGAGGTTGCCTGCGTCGTCCAACACCAGATCACCCGGCTCCTGAAACTGACCGGGCGCGGTGCCTTGCTCGCCCCAAAAGTGCAATACATCGCCCTGCTGGTTGACGTGCCAGATACGATGATTCGCCGCGTCGGCCACGTAGAGCGTGCCATCCGAGGAGACAATCAATCCACGCGGCTGCGCGGAGGGTAACGCAACCGTAATCTCCAACGGAAACGCGCCTATCGCCTGCGCGTAAGGATCTGGCAACACGGTTGGTTCCGGCACGGCCGAGGCCCCTGTCTCGCTGCCCAAGCGGTACCCCCAAACTTCGCTGGCCAGATCGCGGCGCACGTAGAGACGGAACTCGTTGCGATGCGGCCATTCCTTGAGCGTGATCGATTTATCTTTGGCTGCCGCGTAACGCCGGTAATCCCGATCCCAGATGATGTCCCAGAGACCGGCGCGGATGGCCGGATCGGTCAAGGCCGTGCGCAGACGCTCTCGCGTCAAGCCGTAGTAATCCTGGATCGGCCACCAGAGGAATTTATAATCAAAATAGAGATATTCGTTCCCCACAATGGCATCCACTTTTTCCCATTGCTCCGAACCGGCGATTATCGCCGGACACTCCTTGAGAGTCTCTACTTGAGGATCGGCGCCGTAGAAGTAGGCATTGGGATAAGCGACCATATACCAGGCAAAAGGCCAGGAACCATATTCACCATAGGCGACTTTAATATCATGGGGCGCGCCAGTTGTGCGCCAAGAGATATCTTCGATCTGTTCCAACGACACTTTGACGTCCGGGGCCGCGTGGGCATAGACCAGGAACTCCTTAGCCAGATCATAATTCTCAAAATTAGCCGTCACCATAGTGCGGGTGGTGACCAGCGCGCCGATGACAAAGAGCAACAAGACGGCGACCCGAAGCGACTCCTCTCCCCCGGTGCGCCGTATTGACCAGTAGAGGAGTAGCAGGAAGAGCACCGCACCCACTAGCCCGCTGAAGAGCTGTCCCAGCTGCTGCAATTGCGCTAAAGTGAGTCCCGCCGCCGAGACTCCAGTTGCTGTGAATTCACCCAGACCAACCAATGCCGAAATCAGCACACCCAATCCCGCCGCGCTCAAGAGCATAGAGAGCGGCAGAAGCCAATCACGCCATTCCCGCAACCGCTCCCAGGCCACACCCTCCGCCACGCACCCGATTCCCCAAGCGGCCAGGAAGATGCTCGGTAACGCGATATGCACCATCAACCAAGGCATCTTCTCGCCAGCGCAAGTGTAACCCATCCAGGATAGCACCGTCCAACCCAACAGGAAGAGCGGCACGAAGCGCTCTAAATCCAGCGGCGCGGAGAAGGGCGCCGGTGCAACTTCCTCCTCCTCCGTTCGCCGGGAGCGAGCAGTAAAGAGATATACCACGGCTCCTATCCCGCCGCCAACCGAAAAGAGTAACGGTAGATATTCGTAGAGCGGCGTCATCAGAAGGTAATAATAACCCGGCTGACCGCCCCGCTCGACACCCTGTTGGGCCAACCAATAAGCTAGCGCGCCCACCAATCCACTTAACAGACCAAGTGCATTGGTAAAGACGGTGGTGTAGAAAACCAAAATAATCGCGTAGTGGAGAGCCGCGATCACTGGCCACCGGTTAGCATCCCACCAGAGACCCAGCAGGACGGAGCCAAATAGCGTCAGCAAGACAATCACCACGGCGATGAGCAAATCTGGTCCCAGCAAATCCATCACATTCCCACCCAACAACGCATTGTAGAGCGCCAACATATCCCCGCCCGCCAGATAGATGAGCAACGCCGAGCCGAGCGGTAGTGTCAACGTGCCCAAGACCATCAAAAGATCAAAGAGCGGCATCTGCCGCAAGGTGGTTTCTCCCAAACCTAGACAGACCACTCCCGCCAGAGCCAAAATGACCACGAGAGCCAACAGTACCGCAATCCGGCCCCCAGGCGGCATCGTGTGGGCCGCCACCCTGGTATTACCGTCCTCATCAAGCGCTTGCTCTTCCACCTCCGCTCCTGATAAGGACAGGCCGATAACGCCTACCAATAGGACGAGTACCAGCAGCAGGATCAACATAGCGGTAAATAACTGCGGGTTGGCCCAGGGTCGAAAGAACACCTGCAAGGCGAAGGGGATGAAGAGCAAGAGAACAAAGATAGCCGTATAGATATACGCCGTCTCTTTGATGGTGAACATCAAGGCAAAAGAGGCGGCTAAAATATAGAGCCACCGTGTTTCTCGCTGCGCTAGATATTGGAGGATGGCCCAGAGCACCAACACCGCCATCAGCAGACAATAGACATCATGGCGGATATAGCGCGAGTAGTAGGTGATGGAAGGTGAGAGCAGCAACATCAGCGAGGCAACCAATGCTCCACCTGGTTTCAGCCACCGCCGAAAGAGCCAGGGTGAGAGGACCAACAACACTCCAGCCAGGGCCGGGAAGATACGTGAGGAGAAATCGCCGACGCCAAAGATGAAATACGCCAGAGCGTTCAGATGAAAGAGCAACGGCCCGTGCATCATCGGGTTATGCGTGTAACCCTCTCCGGCGTAGAGTTGCCAGGAGTATTTGGTATGCAGGCTCTCGTCGTGGCTCATCACCCGATTGCCCAGGATATAGAAACGAGTGAAAAGAGCCAAGAGTAGAATCATCAGGAGGGATATCTTCTCCCAACGCGCTAGTTTCTGCCAATTCATTTACGCCTCCGGATGGTTAGTCAGATAGTCGGGTGGTCGATAGTCGTCAGTCAGATAGTCGGATTGCCAGTAATCAGAGTTACTTATACTTTGTCATTTGGTTAGTGTCTTTAGGTTTTCGCTAGCCCCAGTACGCCGACTGAAGTCGGCTACCAGAGGCTAAAGCCGGCGGTCCACCTACGTGGACTGGGTTAAGCGCGTCGCCAGAGGGCGACGTCCGGCGCAGCGTGCCTCAGAAAGCGACTTCAGTCATGTCCTGGGACCAAATGAGCCGTAAAGTGGCGAATTTCTCGTGACACTAACCCATTTGCTATTTGTCACTCTCTTCACGGATTATAACATATTCAAAGGGGCAAACAAAAAGCACGAAGAAAAATTCTCCCCGTGCTTGCGGCTTAACAATCCTTACTTCGGACTAACCTCCCAAGCGTGCCATTTCCTCTCCGATCACGCTCTCATCCAATTTTTTGAAGAGTGGCTGCGGTTTCTCCAGCGGGCGCCCTGCCGGCAGCGCCGTAAATTCCCAGACACCGCTGGCCTCAGCGTCCTCGTAGGTCAACACCCGATGCGCGTCCTCGCCCGAGGAAACTTCCTTGACCAGCTGTTCGCCAAAGAGCATGGAATCATATCCCAACAGCTCATGCAAGCGCTGCGCGGAGAAAGGGAGGAAAGGAGCCAGAAGCACCTTCAACGCGTTGATGGCCTGTAACGCCACGTTAAGCGTCGTGCCCGCCGCAACGCGATCTGCTTTAATCTGCTGCCACGGAGCCTTCACTTCCAGATAACGGTTTGTCTCCCGAGCCAGTTCCAGAGCCACACCCAACGCGGCGCGAAAGCGCGGCACAGCCAGCTCTTTCCCCACCAGCTCAAAAGCGGCTTTGGCCTTCTGGAGCAACTCCGCATCCACCACCGCGAGCTCTCCGCACACCGGGACTTCACCAAAATACCGGACGGTCATGGAGAGCACGCGATTCACCAAATTGCCCCAGGTTCCCACCAACTCGCTATTATTCCGCTGCACGAAATCTTCCCAAGAGAAGTTGGTATCGTTTGTCTCCGGCATCACTGCCGCGAGATAGTAACGAATCGCATCGGGATCATAGCGCGAGAGGAGATCGGGTATCCAGATCGCCCAATGACGACTCTTGGAAGCCTGCTCTCCCTGGATATTCATGAACTCGTTGGAGGGCACATTGTAAGGCAGATTTAGCGTGCGCTCCTCTTCATAGAGACGTTTAATCCCCAGTAACTCCGCCGGCCAAATGATAGTATGAAAAGGGATATTATCTTTACCGATGAAGTAGTAAGTCAGGGCCTCTGGGTCATACCACCAATCCTTCCACGCCGCCTCATCGCCCTCAAATTTTGCCCATTCAATGGCAGCCGATACATAACCGATCACCGCTTCAAACCAGACATAGAGTCGCTTGTCCTCATACCCTGGTCTATCCAACGGTACGGGGATGCCCCATTTGATATCACGAGTAATAGGCCGTCCTTGCAGTCCTCCACTCACGTAGTTTTGAGAGAACTTAAGTACGTTGGAACGCCAGTGCGCTTTGTTCCCATCTTCCAAATAACCCAACACGTCAGGTTCAAGCTTGGGCAAATCCAGGAAGAAGTGTTCCGTCTCGCGGATCACTGGCTTTGACCCATCCAGGGAACATCGAGGGTTTCCTAACTCTAACGCATCCAACAAATGACCGCAGTTATCACACTGATCCCCACGCGCATCCTCGTAGCCGCAATGCGGGCAAGTCCCTTCCACATAGCGATCAGGCAAGAAACGGTCCAGGGACTCTGAGTAGAACTGCTGCTGGCGTTCGGGATAGAGATAGCCAAGTTCAAGGAGACGGGTGAAGATATCTTGCGCTACCTGCGCATGATTGAGAGTATCAGTATGCGTAAAAAGGTTGTAGGTGATGCCAATCTCCTGCTGGGTTTCCAAGAAATGCCGGTGGTAACGTTCAAAGATATCACGCGGCGTGACGCCTTCTTTTTCCGCGTGAACTGTGATCGGCGTCCCATGCGCATCGGAGCCAGAAATCATCAACACATCATTGCCCTTCAAGCGATGATAGCGAGCGAAAATATCAGCGGGTAGATAAACCCCGGCCAAGTGCCCCACATGCAAATCTCCGTTGGCGTAGGGCCAAGCGACTGCCACCAAAATCTTCTTTGCCATCATTCTCCTCCCTCAAACATAGATCACTGGGGCGTTACTACTCAGGCGTACTAGACCTCGGAGGTCTGCACAATAGGCCAGCCTGAGTAGTAACACAGGGGCAGTATAACTGACTCCCGATAAAAAGAAAACCCGCTAGCAGAGCTAGCGGGTTGACTATCAGAACAATAAGGGACTAACGCAAATAATCTCGTAACTCGCGGCTACGGCAGGGATGCCGCAAGCGACGCAAGGCTTGGCCTTCAATCTGGCGGATCCGTTCACGGGTCAGGCCAAACTTCTGCCCTACTTCCTCTAACGTGTAGCTCTCTCCATTCTGCAAACCAAAGCGCATGCGCAGAATACGGACCTCACGCGGAGTCAGCCCGCGCATGGCCTCCTCTATCCGGGCACGCAACATGCCGCGATAGGTCATATCAGGCGGGGTGGGTGTCTCCTCATCCTCAACAAAATTACTTAACTCACTATCCTCATCCTCTCCCACCGGGCGCTCCAAGCTGAGAGGCTTCCAAGATACCCGCATCATCCATTGAACTTTACGCGCGTCCACACCGAGGTCTTCTGCCAGTTCTTCTGGCGAGGGACGTTGCCCACGCTGCTGCTCAATTTCCTGTGCACGCCGGTAGAGCCGGCGAATACGATCACTCATGTGAACCGGTACGCGGATGGTGCGACCTTGATCCGAGATGGCGCGCGTAATTGTCTGGCGAATCCACCAAGTCGCATAAGTGCTAAACCGGTACCCGCGTTGGTACTCAAATTTTTCTACCGCTTTCATCAGCCCCAGGTTCCCCTCCTGGATCAAATCCAAGAACGGAACCCCACGGCCCACATATTTCTTAGCGATGCTCACCACCAACCGGGTGTTAGCGCGAATCAGATGGTCCCGGGAATCTATGCCTAAATATATAATTTCTTGTGAACGCGCGCCTGTTTCTAAATCATGTCCATTATTCTTCAACTCAATTTCCGCTTCCCGCCCGGCCTCGATACGCTTAGCTAACCCTACCTCCTCTTCAGTAGAGAGCAAAGGCACCCGGGACATCTCCTTCAAGTAAAGCGCCACAGAATCATCAATGCCAATCCCGGAGAGGTCATAAAGGTCATCCTCATCAACAGGTAAATCCCCGGGGAAATCCTCGCTCTCATCCTCTGAATCCAGTTCAATGCCAAACTGGCGCAACTCTA
>JAIOSN010000312.1 GCA_021107605.1 Anaerolineae bacterium
GCGTCTTGATCCCGAAAATTCCGTCGCGGCGCGGGGCCTGTCCCAGTTGGAACGCTCCTCGGTTTCCTCCCCAGAGAGAGAAGAGCCGGAGCAGGTGACTACCCGGAGCTTTACCTGCCCGCAGTGCGGTGGGAAGATGGCCTTCGATGCCGCCGGGCAATATTTGCTCTGTACCTATTGTGGATATGAGCAGCGGCTGTTGGCCGCCCTGCGCGGCGATGGCCATGTGGACGAACAGGATTTCACGCTGGCGCTGGCAACGGCGAAAGGGCACACTCGCCCGGAGAAAACCCAAGCTTTCCAATGCCAGGGCTGCCGCGCCTCTTTCATCCTGGCCCCGGGGGTATTGTCGCTGGAATGTCCCTATTGTGGTTCGGCCCACGTGGTGCAGCGCCCCGACCGCGAGCTGATTCCGCCGGAAGCCATCTTGCCCTTTGCGGTAGAGCAGCCGGAGGCGAAATGGTATTTCCTCCAATGGTTGAAGGAGGAGAAGTTGGTTGAGGAAGCGTTGATCACTACGCCCCATGGCCTCTATCTGCCCGTCTGGACTTTCGATGTGGGTGGCAGTCTGGCCTGGAACGGATTGCTGATTCAAGCGGATAGACAGGGCGGGCGGCGCAGCTCGCAATCCGGGGAGTATTTTCTTGACGAGGATGACCTCTTGGTGCCGGCCAGTCATACCCTGCCGGCGGATTTGCTGGAAATCATGGAGACGTTCGAGACCGTGGAGTTAGAACCTTACGCGTCGAGTTTCCTGGCCGATTGGCCGGCCGAAATCTATGAGATCGCCGTCTCTGACGCTTCATTGGCGGCGCGGCAACAGACATTAGAGAAACATCGTTCGTCCGTGCAGAGCCAGCTCCGCCCCAATCCGCTCTCTGGCGAGAGGATACACGATTTGCGGATCAGCAGCCGGAACATCGCCATCTACGCCTACAAGCTGGTGCTCTTGCCGGTCTGGGTGGCGCGCTATCGCTACGAGGAGCAACATTACCGCGTGGTCATCAACGGGCGGACGGGCGAGGTGCGCGGGCAGCAGCCGTTGAATTGGTTCCGCAAGCTGTTGAAGGGTATTTTTTGATAAGGAGAGACCTCCGATTTCTTTGAGAAATCGGAGGTCTTTGGTAGTGTCTTTTGGCAGGAGTTCGGAGGATTATGAAAACAGAGCATCCTTTTCTCGTCGCAACCATTCTACTCGCGGTTGTGCTGCTGGTCTCGATTGTGTTGAACTATCTCCTGTATGAACGAGGTCGGCAATACTATCTGGCACTCAGCGCGGCCCGACTGGACCCGCTGGGACTGAACTACTACAGTACGGCAGCTGATCAAATGGAGTTGACAAACTCTGAATTGACGACAGTGGTGTTCTTTGGTGATTCGCGGGCTGCGAATTGGCCTTCCCCCGACCTGGAGGGTTTCGAATTCATCAATCGAGGGATTGGTGCGCAAACCTCAGAGCAAGCGGCTGGCCGCTTTAGACATCACGTCAAGCCTTTGCAATCCCAACTTATTGTGGTGCAGGTAGGCATCAATGACTTGAAAACGATACCTCTTTTCCCAGAACGGAAAGAGAGTATCATTAGAAATTGTGAAGAGAACATTCAGCAGATAGTTCGCTGGTCTATTGATATGGGAGCTAAGGTGGTTCTGACGACTATCTTTCCTATCGGCGAGGCGCCAATGGAGCGGGAGCCGTTTTGGTCGAATGACGTGGCTTTGGCCGTTGATGAAGTAAATGAATACATTCATTCTTTGGAAGGGGAAGCAGTTGTTATTTTCGATGCGTATGCTATTTTGGTAGGAGAGGGTGGGGCTATAGAGCCTGAGTACAGTCAAGACATATTACACCTGAATGCTACAGGCTACGAACGGCTCAATAGCGAGTTGGTGAAAACCCTTAAGGGATTGAAATAGAGCGCAAACCCAATGTCATTAAGATAAGACCTCCGAGGTCTCTGGTAGCGTGGCCTAGCTGCAAACAACGTCGCATTTGCGGTAAATTTCTTTCGGGGTCGCAGCAGACCTCTGAGGTCTGGTTAGTGGCTTAACTTAATGACATAGGGCGCAAACCATCTATGGTTGTTCCACCTATTCTGGAGTTTCAAGAGGAGGCAGGAAGTCATGAAATCGCGATTAAACGCTCTGGCTTTTCCCATTGCAAGTATTACTATTGTTCTCTGTTGGTTACTGTTTGCTCTATTCTTTCATAACCCCATGAATCAGGCCCTCTTTGTTCTGGGCGACGTCATTATTGGAGTGGGTATTCTGCTCATTATCCTCGCAATGGCTACTCTAAGGGGAGGGGGGAATCTCCAAGAGGGAGGAGACTTCACTGCCACAACCGTGGTGGTGAAGCGGGGGATTTATTCGGTAGTGCGTCATCCTCTTTACCTGGGTTGGCTGCTGACGTATCCAGCGGCAATGTTGGTAAGCCAGCATTGGGCGATCGTCATTTTGGGTGTGCTGGGGATAGTAAGTATGGATCAGATTACCAGAATGGCCGATGAGCAATTGGTAGAGAGATTTGGGATAGATTACGAGACGTATATGCAGGAAGTGCCGAGGCTGAATATCCTGTTGGGCATTGCCTGGAAGCTCAGGCGCAGGGATTAGGTGGACAAGGGGCGCACTATTGCTATGAGGAGCAACATTACCGTGTGGTCAGCAGCCGTTTAATTGGTTCCACAAGCTGTTGAAGGATATTTGTTGATAAAGGAGAGACCTCCAATTTCTCAAAGAAATCGGAGGTCTTTGCTCCGGGTATTTTACAGGCTAGTTAGTGTCACGAGAATTTCGCCACTCTTGTCAAGTCAAATAATGAAAAACGGGTAAAATGAACGGGAGTTCTTAGGAGATCTGAACGTCAGATTGGCCGAAAGATACTTTGGCTGGACTATGGATTCAGTACCTATAGCTTTGCCTGCCGCGTAGAGCCTGTTGGGTGCGCGACAAAGTTGGAAGAGAGGAGTCTTATGTCAACAAATCTCGATATCAAAATAGCCCGCTGGCAGGAATATCAAGATAGACCCTGGGGACGCCTGTTTTATAGTATCTCTCAGGAAAACCTCCACCCGTATTTACCAGAGCACCCTTGTCGTATTCTTGATATTGGTGGAGGGAATGGCCGCACTGCAATTGCCTATGCCAAGCTAGGACAAAAAGTAACGCTGCTAGATACCTCAGCAGAAATGCTATCAGAAGCACAACACTACGCTCGAAAAGCTGAGGTGACTGAGCAGATAGAATTTCATCATGCCGATTTAGTGGAAATTCCAGCACTATTTGACGAAAACACGTTTGATGTAATTCTATGTCATAACGTCTTGGCCTATGTGGACGATATCTCAGTAGCAATCAGAGCGGTTTATCACTGTTTACAGGCCGGCGGAATAGTGTCCCTGATCAGCATGAATCGTTATTCAGAAGCATATCGTGAAATTTTACAACAACTAAATCCGCAAGCGGCGCTTGATAATCTGGCAGCGAAAACCTATACATCAGCCGTGTTTAATACTCCTATCAAACTCTATTCGGCTGATGATATTATTGAACTCCTTAGGGCGGAAGGATTTTCGATTTTAGGGCAGTACGGGGTCCGTTGTATAATTGACTATATTTCTGATAATGAGCTAAAAGAAGATCCGGCGTTCTTTGCTCAACTTGAAAGATTGGAGAAAGCGATGAGTGGTCAATTCCCATACTACCTGCTCGCACGCTTTTTTCAGATCATTGCGCGAAAAGCATTCTCTGCCTAAAGTGGAGATCGGCCACAGCTATGGTCTACGACCAGAAAATATCTAGGTGAGGAGGAAATAGCCTATGCAGGACTCAGTAATCGAAGTAAAAGATTTCCGGAAAATCTACGGCAACTTGGTAGCTGTGGATAGCATCAGTTTTGATGTGAAGCAGGGTGAGATATTTGGCCTGCTCGGCCCTAACGGCGCCGGCAAGACCAGCACACTGGAAAGCCTGGAAGGGTTGCGTGCCCCGGACGGTGGCTCATTGCGGGTGGCAGGCATTGACCCGGTACGTGAGCCTCGCAAACTGCGAAACTTGATTGGCGTGCAATTGCAATCAGCGAGCTTACCAGAAAGTATCACCCCAGACGAAGCCATGAAATTCTTCTGTGCTTGTCACCAGGTGTCCCCCCGCTTCGACTTATTGGAACGGTTGGGTCTTATTGAAAAGCGGAATTCCCAATTCTACGAACTTTCGGCCGGGCAGCAGCGTCGTCTGGCGTTGGCTCTGGCAGTGGCACATAACCCCCAAGTACTCTTTCTGGACGAGCCGACCGCCGGTCTGGATGTGGCAACCCGCGCTGAGTTGCACGATCTGATGCGGGAATTGCAAACCGGCGGCACCACCATAATTTTAGCCACACATGATATGGCCGAAGCTGAAGAGCTGTCAGACCGGGTAGCTATTCTGCTAAAGGGAAAAATTGTCAATATTGGCACTCCCATGGAGATCACTGCCACAGGTGCGGGGCGGACCAAGATTTCTGTGCGCACTCAAGACTCCAGCTTGTTTGATGCCGACATCACTTTCCCGGCTGTCAGCCAGCATCTGTCAAAAAACGAGTACGACATTTACTTTAGCTCGGATATTGGCCCCACGGTATCAGCCATTATTGCCCACATTGAGTCCCAGGAAGATACGCTGATTGACTTGCGTGTGGAACGGCCTTCACTGGAAGACCGTTTCCTTGAAATCACAGCTAATGGAGTTGTGCTATGAATGCCTTTTTATACCACTTTGCTTTTGAATTCCGCACCGGCATCCGCAATAAACAACTACTGTTGATGAATTATTTGTTCCCGTTGGGCTTTTACTTGCTGTTGGGATTCATCCTGGGGGGAATCAACCCTCGCTTTCGGGAAGACATCGTCCCCGCGATGGTTGTATTTGCTGTTCTGGCTGCAACGTTGTTGGGCATACCAGATCCGCTGGTTAACGCCCGCGAAAACGGCATCTTCCGCAGTTACAAGATCAATGGCGTTTCATCCATCTCGATCCTGGTCATTCCGGCTTTGACAACCTTTTTGCATCTGGTAATTGTGGCTACGATCATCACTGCCAGCGCGCCCTTGCTCTTTGATTCTCCTTTACCGCTGGATTGGCTCAATTTCACCCTTGTCTTTGTTGCTCTGGCTTTTGCATGTGCGGGCATTAGCGTGTTGATTGGAGTTATTTCCCCCAGTTCACGTGTGACAGTGTTGTGGGCACAGCTGGTTTTCATCCCATCTATGATAGTAGGAGGTCTAATGATGCCATACAGTATGTTGCCCGATACGGCTGGAAAAATTGCGCAGATTTTACCTGCCACTCATGCGATGAACGCTTTCAATGGATTAGCTATGGGAAGAACTGCGGATTTTTCCCCCTGGGGTTCTGTTATTGCCTTGTTCAGTAGTGGCATATTGGCGTTTGGATTGGCAGTCTATCTCTTCAGTTGGGATAGCCGCAACACGGCGCGACGCGGGCATCCCTCGTTGGCATTATTATCCTTGCTCCCGTATGTTGTCGGAATATTCTGGCTATCGTGACCAACAGCTGGCCGGCTTGAGACAGCGTCGTTACGTAGTGTGTCGGTGGAGCCAATGTCATTAAGTTAAGCCACTGACCAGACTTCAGAGGTCTGCTGCAACCCTAGCACGCCAGAAATTTACCGCAAATATGCCGTTGTTTGCAGCTAGGCGGCGCTACCAGAGACCTCGGAGGTCCTTATCTTAATGACATTGAGTGTGTCGGTGGGGCTGTTACTTGAACCATGTCTGGAATTGGCTCCGCGAACTGTTAAGAGGAGGTATTTAGCGTGAAAGTTCTATTTATCGGTGGTACGGGCATCATCAGTTCTGCGTGCTCCGCGTTGGCGGTGGAACGCGGCTTTGAGCTGACGTTGCTCAACCGGGGTAAGACGACCAAGCGTCTCATACCGGAGGGCGCGCGCATCGTGCAAGGTGATATCCGCGCGCCAGCGTCGGTGGCCGAGGTGTTGGGTGACGAGACCTTCGACGTTGTCGTTGATTGGGTCGCCTACACACCGGAGCACATCGAGACCGACTTGGAATTATTTCGGGGGCGGGTGGGGCAGTACGTTTTCATCAGCTCGGCCTCGGCCTATCGCAAGCCGCCTGTCGATCTGCCGGTCACCGAATCGACCCTGCTCGATAATCCGTACTGGGAGTACTCGCGTCAGAAGATTGCCTGCGAGGAGCGGTTGGTGCGCGCTTTCCGGGAGGAACAGTTCCCCATGACCATCGTCCGGCCCGCGCACACCTACGACAAGACGTTGCTCCCTATGCGCGGCGGGTGGACCGTGGTGGAGCGTATGCGCCAGGGTAAATCGGTCATTGTGCATGGCGACGGAACCTCGCTCTGGGTGCTGACCCATCACCGCGATTTCGCC
>JAIOSN010000190.1 GCA_021107605.1 Anaerolineae bacterium
ACTTGAAGAGCAGGTAGAAGATCGTCTGGTAGTACCGTTCTCGCGGGAGCTGGATGTCGTAGGGGATATCGGCCAAGAAAATCCGCAGCACCTCGAAGAACGTGTCGAAATCCCGCGCGTGCAGTGCCTCGGCCAACCGCCAGAGATACCCGCCGGTCAGCCCACTCTCTACCGTCACAAATGAACTCAGCAAGTATCTCGAAAAGGCGTTCTCCACTTCATAGTTAGGATAGTACAACTTGTACAGCCGCGCTGCCGGCTCGTAACTCTGGATCGTGAGGTAACCAGTCTGAAACAACAACGGGATCACGCTCAAGTTGCCAATCTCGTAACTGCTGAAAGCCAATTCATCGACGACCAGTTCCTCCATCAACTGAATATCGTACTCCTGCTCCCTGATCAAGTTGACCAGAAAAGTGGGTGTCCCGGTCTCGAACCAGTAGTTGGCAAAGCGGCGATGCTTGAAAAATTTGAGTAGCGAGAAAGGATTATAAACGGGCTGGCAGTCGGCAGCAAAACAGAAACCATCGTACCAGTGCCGCACCTGCTGCAAAAGTTCTTCTGATGACAACTTCCTCTCCGCGGACAGGCTTTGCAAATAATCAGCAAAGTAACTGCGCAGTTCCGCCTCCGTAATCCCCAAAAGGGTGGCGAACAGGGGACTCATGGTGATGTCGTCCAGGTTGTTCAGCCCGGAAAAGACGCCCACCTTGCTGAACTTGCTCACTCCCGTGAGCAAAACAAAGCGCAGATATTCGTCCAGCCCCTTGAGAATCGTGTAGAAGCCTCGCAGCACTTCCCGAATGCGCCGCGCCTCCTCTACGTTCTGGAGGTTGTCCACCAGCGGCTTGTCGTATTCGTCTATCAGGACGACGACTTTGCCTTTCTCCGCGAGTTGCCGGATCAGGTCGGAGAAGCGCAAGTAATACGCACTCCCGCGCAGCTCCACGTGGTGCTGTTGCGCAATACGATCCAGATATTCCATTAGTCCTTGCTCCAACTCGGCTGCCGTCGCCACCTTCAGCTGACTGAAATCGATTCTGATGACGGGATACTCCTCCCACCGGTAAGCGCTCTCATAAATCCACAACCCCGCAAACAGTTCCCGGCGTCCCTCAAAAATCTCCTTCAGCGTGGAGATGAGCAAACTCTTGCCAAACCGTCGCGGCCGCGAGAGAAAATAGACCCCTTTGGGATACCGGACAAGTTCGTAGATCTCCCGCGTCTTATCCACGTACAGAAACTGGCCCTCGATGATATCTCTGAAAGTAGATATTCCTACTGGTAATGGTTTAAGCATGTCAACCTCCCTTGAACTGTTTCTTACTCGACCTCGCTTTAGCGCGCTCGAACAATCTCCAACATTAAACGGTCTGCCGCAGCCAATCCCTCGCTGTTTAGACGCCCCAAATTGACGAAGGTCTCATCAATAGTCCGTCCCACCAACCCCAGGGGCGCTTGGACGTAAGCACCCTGGCAGGTCAGGTAAGCTTGCTGGACAGCGGCCCCCACCCCCACATTGATCTTGTAGGCACAAGATTCCTTCGCGCCATCACAGATCATGCCCGCCAGCGCGGCCAGAACGGATTGCACGGTGTTGACCACCTCTTGATACCCACCACCCAGCAGCATGACAGTGCCGGCCGCTACCCCAGCGGAAGCGGCAATCGCGCCGCCGCAAAAAGCGGTCATCCGCGCGGCGTGATGTTTGATCAGCGCGGTGGTGGCCGCACTCAGAGCCAACGCCCTAGCCAGAGAGTCCTCTGTGCTCGCCAACACCTCCGCCACGGCCAACACCCCCAAAAGGCTATTGATGCCCTGGTTGCCGCTGCCGGCCACGGCCATGATCGGGACGCGCGCGCCACTCATCCGCGCCTCGGTGGCCGCCGCAACTAAGGACTGTGCTCGCCAGATCATGTTAAAAGGAGCCGGAAGCGGCGCCGAAGTGCTCGCCAGAGCATTCCCCAACTTCAGAGTAGGATCCTTTAACGCTTGCTCGGCGGCGATCTGGTTGACCTGACCAGCTGCAACCAAAAAACTAAACTCTGCCGGCGGTGTCTCCTTGATAGCGGCCCAAACCTCCGCGTAGGTCACGCCGTCCCAACGAACAGCGCTCTCTTTGCCAGCAGCCAACGGCATAGAGTAAGTTACGACACCGTTACGACCTATTTCAATGAAGTTATCGTAATCCCCGGCGATAACGGCGTAGGCGCTCGCATCAGCAGAGCTAACGCGAGATTTGATGTAGAGCACATCCGGTGGAGAATCCGCCACCGCAACTTTGATAGCCTGCCCCGCTAACAATGCCTCCGCAGCCTCTCTCATCTCTGTAGTAATTCCATCCAAGAGAGCCAATTTCCGCCCACTCTGGCCCACCATCGCCCCCAACGCGGCCGCAATGGGAATACCGCGCAACTCGGCGCCCGGTACGCCCACCGCCGTGGCATTCTTGTAGATATTGGGGCTAACGGTGATCTCGACCCGCGACGGGCATTGACCCAGCTCCTCTCGCGCCCGCGCCGAGGACAGCGCAATCGCGACCGGATCAGTACAGCCCAGAGTCTGACTTAATTCTCCCCGTAAAATATCCACTAAACATACACTATCCATATTTCTCTCCTCACTTTATCAGATAATTAAATGGTGACTTCGCTGAAATAAGCTAGTTTGCCACTAAGACGCTAAGCAAAAAATTTTAGTATTAGGTTGAAAATATTTAATAGTACCGGTCAAAAAATTGATTTCTGAAGGTTAATTTTCAAATCTTTACGCCTTCGTGCCTTTGCGGTGAAAATCTTGGTTTCTCAGTAGAGTCAATCATCTTCTCCCACATAGTATAGCGAAACTTTAGCAAAAAAGAAGTATCTGCTCAAGCATGATAGACCGGCCTGAGTAGTAATAAAAAAAGAGGCTAACCGCTAACTGCTAATCGCTAACGGCTAACCACTAACTGCTAAAATGGTGACGAATGCCAACTCTATTCATCCGATTAGCGCTTGCTTTTTAAGGCGAACGAGCTTATAGTCTACCTTACTAGCAGTTTCAGCAACCGGTTGAATTAAGTCAAAGGAGTGTAGCATGATGAAAGATTTTCTCTTCCACGAACCATTGGAGCAAGTAGATCCCGCGCTCGCCGAACTGGTAGCGCATGAGGCTGAGCGCCAGGGCCGCAAATTAGTCATGGTCCCCTCGGAATCGCTGCAATCAGCAGCCGTACACGAAGCGCTCTCCTCGGCTTTCACCCACATCTACGCCGAAGGTTATCCACATGAGCGTACGCGGCGGTGGAGTGAAGCGAAGATTTTGGATTATGAGTTGGGACTTGGACATTTCCGGCGTTACAGTGCCCCGCGTTATTCCAACGGCGTGGAGTACGCGGATTTCCTAGAAACCCTGGCCCGCCGGCGCACCGCCGAGATTTTCGGCAACGGTATTCCCGCCAGTCAGCTCTACGTGAACGTCCAGGCGCTTTCTGGCGCACCCGCCAACACCGCCGTGCAACACGCTCTCTTGGAACCGGGCGATACGCTGATGGGGCTTTCGCTCTACGTGGGCGGACACCTTACGCACGGCAGCAAAGTCGCCTATTCAGGCAAAACCTACAATGTGGTTCACTACACGGTGGATGCCAAAACGGAACGGCTGAACTTTGATGAAATCCGCGCGTTGGCGCTGGAACATAAACCCAAGATGATTATCGCCGGTTTTACTTCCTATCCACGCCACATTGAATGGCAGATGTTCCGCGAAATTGCCGACGAGGTGGGCGCTTACCTGCTCGCCGATATTGCCCACATTGCCGGCTTAGTGGCGGCGGGAGTGGTCGAGAACCCAGTCGGGATCGCCGATGTGGTGACTTTCACCACCCACAAGACATTGGACGGGCCTCGCAGCGCAGTCATCATCACGCATAAAAAGAAGTTGCGCCGCAAAATCGACCGCGCTGTCTTCCCTGGATTGCAAGGCGGCCCGCATCTGGAAACTATCGCGGGAGTAGCCGTAGCCATGAAGATGGCCCAGACGGACAAGTTCAAAGCGCTACAAGAGCAGACGGTCGCCAACGCCCGCGCCTTAGCTGCCGCGTTGGAGGAAGAGGGCATCCGCGTGCCCTACGGCGGCACCGATTCCCACATGCTCCTCATTGATTGTAAGTGCATCCAGTCCCCCGACGGCACGCCGCTGATGGGTGACGCGGCCGCGAATTTATTAGACCTGGTGGGCATTGTCGCCAATCGCAACACCATCCCCGGCGATACCACCGCCGCCTACCCTTCTGGCGTGCGCCTGGGCACACCGTGGATCACGCAGCGCGGGTTGAGAGAGCCGGAGATGAAACGTATTGCGCACGCCATTGCCAAATTGCTCAAGGGCGCCCAACCGTTCGTCACCACTTGGCGGCGACGTAAAGGCTATCTGGCGCGGATTGATTTTGAGCTTCTGGAAGAAGTGAAACAAGAGATCGCCGAGCTGACAGCGGAATTCCGCCCCGCCGAGGACCGAGCAGAGAGCGGCTATCCACACTTCTACTTCCTCGCCGACAAACTACACGGCAACGGCGCTTACGAGCGGCTGGAGTTAGTGGGGGCGGACGTCAGAGCGTTTGTCGACTGGCTGACCCCCTCTTGCACCGCAAATATGGTAGACGGCACAGCGCGCCCCATCACACTGTTGGCCGCCAATGGCGAGGCGCTGACCGCCGGGTTGCTCACCCGCGTGGATAAGGAGAGCTACTACCTGGACGTACACTCGGAGCAAGCCGCCTACGTGTTGGCGTGGTTACGCCAGTTGGTGGATGCGCACGTTGCCACGGACGACGTCTACGGAAAATTACCCTTCTTGCGTGCAGTGCGCGATCTGGGCACTGCACCGGATCCAACCATGGAATTGGAACCGGAGAGCGGCCCGTTCGCTAAACCCTACTTCATCGGGGCGCACTCGCGCCTGGAACCGGCCGGTGAGCCGCTACCCAAGTTTGAATGGCAAGAGCCGGCAGATGCGCCGTTGCGCCAGACCTACCTCCACACCGCACATCGCGAGTTAGGCGGGCGCATGGTTCCCTTCGGCGGCTGGGATATGCCGGTCTGGTACAGCAGCAACCTCAAGGAACACCAAGTGGTGCGGGAAGCGGCCGGTCTCTTCGATGTCAGCCACATGGGATGCTGGGATGCTTCCGGACCAGAAGTGGCTTCCTTCCTCAATCTGATATTGGTCAACGATGTGAACACTCTGCAAATCGGCCAATCGCAGTACACGGCTTTCTTTGATGTGGAGGGCATTCCAATAGATGACCTGCTGGTCTATCGTCTGGCAGAAGAAAGCTACCTACTGGTCGTCAACGCGGCCAATAACGACAAAGATTGGGCTTGGGTCAACGCCGTGCTCAACGGCACAGTCTTGATTGATCCGCAGCGACCCTGGACCAACTGGTCGGGCAAAGAGGGCGTGAAGCTGCGCGATCTGCGCGCTCCGTCCGCCAGGGAGGATATGCGCGCCGAGTTAGCTCTGCAAGGGCCGGCATCGCGGAAGATTTTGCTAGCTCTGGGCGGCACGCCGGAGGATCTGGCCGCGCTCCAGAAACTGCCGTGGACGGGCATCACCAGAGTCACCCTGGGCGACTTTGATCTGATAATCAGCCGTACCGGCTACACCGGCGAGCGCGTGGCCTATGAGCTCTTTGTCCATCCGGACAAACTAGTGGCCTTCTGGGAGGCATTGCTGGCGGTAGGAGCATCATTCGGCATCCAACCCTGCGGTCTGGCAGCACGCGATAGCCTGCGCATGGAAGCCGGGTTGCCGCTTTACGGTCACGAGATGGCCGGCCCGCTCAACTTGACGATGGGCGATGCTGGGTTCGGCGTCTACGCCAAGACCTTCAAGCCCTTCTTCATCGGACGCGCGGCTTTCTTGCAGCGCGAGGCGCAGCGCAAAGCCAAAGTGGTCCGGTTCAGCATCCCGGAGAAAGGCCCGATGCCGCAGCAAGGCGATCCGGTGGTGAGTGATCAGGGCAAGGTAGTTGGTCAAGTCACCAGCTGCGCCATTGATAAGGAAGGCCACCAACTAGGGCAAGCTTACGTCAAGCAACGCCACCAGAAACGCGGCACGCGGCTCTCCGTCTTGGTCACGCCGCGCCGTCGGCCCAAACCCCAAGCCAAGCTGAAAATGGGAGATCGCACGCAATTGCCGGTCACCATTGAGGTGTTACGTCGCTTCCCGCGCCGGTAACAACATTCAAACGAGCAACAGAATAGAAAGAGATGGGGAGGAGTGCTAAAGCACTCCTCCCCAATTTTTAGCCTTTACACGAGCTGTTGTATCAAAAGTTGCGGCCTAACGCTACACATAAGCAATGCCACGACTGCGGCGTGAGCACCGTCGCCAGTCAGATAACCACAATGCGCATGGAAACGTTGAAATCGCTGCCGATAGCCAAGTCAGTTTCATGCGCTGGGTAACCACCGTTCTTCACATTACGTGACACTTTTTCCCGCACTGTCAACTGCCCCAACGATGGTAATAATGGCATCTTCAAGTTTTGTGATCTTGAACTCTTTTCAACCAACTTGGGAAATCATCGGGGGGGAAGCAGGACACGATTTTACATGACAAAATACGATTGGTTGCATCTAGGCCTGGATAGATTATAATGCTCACGACGTTACGCTTTGCCAACCATAGCGAGGGAGGTTTTACCATTGGGCATTGATGAATTTCAACAACCAGCAGCAGAAAGTTTACCAGAGGAGCAACTTTCGCTAAGCGACTCTACTGGCAGTAGCTCTTGGTTCCAAGAGCTCTTGGAAACCTTACTCCTCGCCATAATCAGCTTTCTAGTCATCAACGCCATGACTGGGCGCTACAAAGTTCACGGCCAGAGCATGGAACCCAGTTTGCACGATGGCCAATACCTGATCGCCAGCAAAGTCACTTACTGGCTTCACCCGCCAGAACGCGGTGACATAGTGGTGCTACAACCGCCCACCGGCGGGGAGATACCCTACATCAAGCGCGTCATCGGGTTGCCGAATGATAAAGTGGAAATTCAAAACGGGCGCGTCTGGGTCAACGGCATAGCCCTCAACGAACCATATATCAGCGGCCCCCCATCCTATCACAAAGAGATCAACGTTAAAGAAGGGAACTACTTCGTGCTAGTAGACAATCGCAACAACTCCAGCGATTCACATTCTTGGGGTCTGCTGCCCGCCGACAACGTCATCGGCAAAGCGGTCTTTACCTACTGGCCGCTGGATTCCTGGGGCGTGACGCCGCATTACGTCTACCCAGAATTAGCTGAGGCTCAGTAGCTCGGTAAACCGAGACGCCAGAGTCAACAAGAGAAGCGGGGAAGTAGAAAATGTGTAAATCCCTGACGGTCAGCTCTTTCCCTGCTGAACAGTCACTTGGTCTGGGCAGCTGGTTGCGAGATTTAATCGAAACCCTGCTGCTGGCAGTGCTAATTTACTTCCTCATCAACACCCTCACCGGACGCTACCAAGTGCTCTCGGTCAGCATGGAACCGACGCTGCACGAAGGGCAATACCTCATTGTCAGCAAATCCAGTTACTGGTTGCGCGCTCCAGAACGGGGTGATATCGTAGTCTTCGCACCGCCTAACGGCGCCCCTCACGCCATCCCCCTCATCAAACGGATCATAGGCTTGCCCGGCGAGCATTTAGCCGTGCATGAAGGCCGCGTCTTAATCGACGGTCAGATCCTCAATGAACCGTACATCAGCGGCCCGCCATCCTATCAGCAAGAGAGAGCTTTAGCTGCAGCTGAGTACTTTGTCTTAGGCGATAACCGCAACAACTCCAGCGATTCACATTCCTGGGGAACTGTACCGCCAGAGAATTTCATCGGTAAAGCAATCTTTCGTTACTGGCCGCCAGACAAATTCGGGCCATTCCCACACTACACTTTTAATTTAGAGGAGGCAACCAAATGAAACGCCAAATATTAGCGCAGATGATCGATCACACAGCTCTCAAGGCCGATACCACCCCGGAGCAGATTAAAGAGCTCTGCGCCGAGGCGCGGGAACATCGCTTCGCCACCGTCTGCATCAACCCTGGTTACGTGCCGCTGGCCGCGCGTGAGTTGGCCGGCAGTGAGGTGCCAGTCTGCACCGTTGTCGGTTTCCCGCTGGGCGCCACCTCGACGGCGTCCAAAGTCTATGAGACGGAGGTCGCCATAGCCCAGGGCGCCACCGAGATCGATATGGTGCAAGCCATCGGCTTGCTCAAAGCGGGCCAAGAAGACATGGTACGCGAGGACATCGCTGCCGTCGCCGCCGTCTGCCACGCACACGGGGCACACCTCAAAGTCATCATCGAGAACGCGCTCCTCACGGACGCGGAGAAAATCACCTCCTGCCGCCTGGCCCAGGAAGCCAACGCCGATTTCGTCAAAACCTCCACCGGTTTCGCCGCCAGCGGTGCGACCGTCGCCGATGTCGCCTTGATGCGCCAGACGGTAGGCCCAGCGATGGGCGTCAAAGCGGCCGGCGGCATCCATTCCTACGCGGAAGCCCTAGCCCTGATTGAGGCCGGGGCCACCCGCCTCGGAGCCAGCGCTGGTATTCAAATCATCGCAGGGGCAGAGAAATAGGAATTAGTGAACAGGGATTGGGGATTAGTGGAGGCAGGCTGGGGCCGGTCTCCAACGCGATGGCGGCTCGGCCCCGGGTAAGGGCAGTTCCTGCAGGAGACCAGCCAGAGCTACTCTTTCCCCCCCTAATCCCCAATCACTTATCCCTATCCCAAACTCATGAATAAACCTAAAATCAATCTCAAAAAACGTTTGCAACTCGCCCCGCACCCCGCACCGGAACGTCCAGTCGCTGAGCGGCTGCGGGATTTCGGCGCAGTGCGACTTCTCCATTCTCCGGAAGAAGCCAGAGCCGAGGCAGCGCGCTGCCTGCACTGTCCCACCGCCCCTTGCCAGCAAGCCTGCCCGCTCCACAACGATATCCCCCGCGCGTTGGGCTTACTGGAGCGCGGTGAGTTCACTGAGGCCGCCCTTGTTTACTATGAGACCAGTCACCTGCCGGAAATTTATAGCCGCGTCTGCCCGGAACAGTTTTGTCAAGCTGCCTGCACCCTCGGCAAGCGGGGCAAACCCATCGACACGCGGGCCATAGAGGCCTTCCTCACCACCACGCTCCGTCGCACAGACGGGCTGCCGGCGGCTCAAGCCGCCGCCCCGACGGGCAAACACGTCGCCATCGTGGGGAGTGGTCCGGCCGGCCTGACCGTCGCCGAAATACTCACGCGCAAAGGTCACACCGCCACCATCTATGAGCAATTTCCCCAACCCGGCGGCTTGATGGTCTACGGCATCCCCAAATTCAAATTGGAGTTGGAGATCGTAACCGCCAAAATCGCCCGGCTAAAGGAGTTGGGCGTGCGCTTCCGGTGCAACACGCGGATTGGTGTGGATCTCACCCTTGACGATTTGCGGGCGGAACATGACGCTATCTTCATCGGCGTGGGGACGCCAGTGCATTATCGCCCTGGCTTGCCCGGCGAGGAGCTCACCGGCGTCTATGAGGCCACCGAATTTCTCAGCCGCGCCAACCTCCCCACTGAGATATTGCCGCTTCCCTGGCAAGCCCCGCTGGAGATCGGCTCGCGTATTCACGTCCTGGGAGGCGGCAGCACCGCGATGGATTGTCTGCGCACCGCCTTGCGCTTGCCGCAGACCACCGAGGCCGCCTGCTACTACCGCCGCAGCGCGGAGCAGATGCCCTCCGACGAGGGATCGTACCGGCACGCGCTGGAAGAAGGAGCCGCCTTCACCTGGCTGGCCAGCCCCCTGGAATTTGTGGGTGACGAGCACGACGCGCTCACCGCCATCCGCTATCAGCGGATGCAGTTGGGGGAACCCGATCAAAGTGGTCGCCGCCGCCCGCTACCCATTCCCGGCGAGACCTTCACTGTACCGGCCGACGCGGTCATCTTAGCTTTCGGCTACCGCCCTGATCCCGACTTCACCGCGCATTTGGGCGTCGCCACCGAGCGCTGGGGCACCATCAAAGTGGAGACACGCGAGAACGGTCAAACCAGCGTGCCGGGCATCTTCGCCGCTGGAGACATCGTGCGCGGCGCGGATCTGCTGGCGCCGGCCGTGGCCGATGCGGCCCACGTCGCCGAGGCATTGGATGCGTACTTGCGCGCTAGTTGAAAAGGTACTCCCCCGCACTCGCCGCGCGGGTGAACTTTTCCGTTAGGCGGCACCTAGCATAACAATTCTAGTTACTACTCAGGCCAGCCTATTGCAGACCTCCGAGGTCTACCCCAATCCGCCGGTGGCGAAATCGCGGTCGTGCTAGGTACTTCAGCAAAACCGGTACCCAGACCTCGGAGGTCTATCATGCCTGAGTAGTAACACTTTTTGAATGAAACCAGTTGTTTGACTTTGTTTTTAGTGGTCGTCAATTTTGACCACGCCAAACATGACCGTTTTCCAGTGACGAATACTTCGTGACACTAACCAACTTGCAACTTGCACCTTGCGCCTTGCACCTTTTTCCCTAACGCACTATTTCTAATTCCTCTTTCGCGCCAGAGAGCACTAATTCCGAGTCAACCACATCCAACGTCACCAGATTCCCCGGCTGGAACTCTCCTAACAGCAGCGCATCGGAGAGCGGCGTCTCCACCCGCTCTTGGATGAGTCGCCGCAGGGGACGCGCGCCATATTCTTCATCATACCCTTCCTCGGCGAGCCAAGCCTCTGCCGCCGGGGTAAGTTCCAAATCCAACTCATTTTCCTGCAATCGCTGGCGGACTTTATCAATCTCCAACCGCACGATCTTGCGCAGTGACTCCTCGTACAATGACCGAAAGATGATGATGGCATCCACGCGGTTCAGGAATTCAGGGCGGAAGAGTTTCCGCAACTGCGCTCTCAGTTTATGGCTCAATTCCTGGTACTCAAGCTCCCTATCCTCGGTGCCCTTAGCGCCGACCTCAAAACCCATTCCCGACTGGCGCCGAATCGCCTGCGCCCCCACATTGGAGGTCATGATCAACAGCGCATTGCGGAAATCCACCTTGCGTCCGCGGGCATCGGAGAGGTGCCCCTCTTCCATGATCTGGAGGAGTATATTGAACGTATCAGGATGGGCCTTCTCAATTTCATCAAAAACAACGATGGAATAAGGCCGGCGGCGGAGCGCCTCGGTCAGCTGCCCCGCCTCGTCAAAGCCCACATAGCCGGGAGGCGCTCCCACCAACCGCGCTACTGAATGTCGCTCCATGAACTCCGACATATCGAGCTGTATCAGAGCATCCTCACTGCCAAAGAGAAATTCGGCCAGCGCCTTGGAGAGCTCGGTCTTCCCCACCCCTGTTGGGCCCAGAAAAATGAAGGACCCGATAGGACGACGGGGATCCTTCAACCCCGCGCGCGCACGGCGCACAGCCTGGGAAATAATCGTGATAGCCTCTACCTGTCCCACCACCCGCTGACTCAGTTCCTCTTCCATCCGCATCAGCCGCGCCGATTCGGCTTGGGCCAACTGCGCCAATGGGATACCCGTCCACACGGCCACGACTTCTTCGATATCTTCCGCCCCCACGATCAACTGCTCTTCCTGCGCCAGCTCCTCCGCGCGCAGTTGCTGCATCTCTACCTCTAAAGAAAGTACC